>JBJTMR010000240.1:0-9953 GCA_046070625.1 Bdellovibrio sp.
TCGACGTTAATGGCATCTACGTATTGAACTTGGCCTGTGACGACTTCATCCACAAAGTGGTCTTGTTCAGGAAATGGTGAAAGGAAAATCAACGCCAAGCGCTCTTTGCGACGAAGCAGGCTGTCAGCTAAGTCATAGGCATGCATTTTTGCGAGATTGGGATCCAGAATCAGAACGTGGGGGAAAACGTTGTCCGCTTTAAAAAGTGCTTCCAGGCCATCAGAGGCAACAAAGATCGTGCTGCCACGAATTTTATGACTGATTTTCTGTTGAAGATAATCCGCGAGGTTGTTATTGGCAGTGGCGATCAGAAATATTCTTTTTTGTTCCAAGTCAGTCATGCTAAATATCTTATCGAGGCAGACAAGAATTGATCAAAAAATAAAAGGTCTAAACTAGATCCTTTGCAGAGATGAAATGAATTGGACTTTAGTCCTGTTTGTTTTGAATTTTGAGCCGTGAATCTTTGCAATAAAGTCCCTGCATTTTTGTTGCAAAATTTTTGAGATA
Organism: Bdellovibrio sp.; assembly: GCA_046070625.1. Lineage (GTDB taxonomy): Bacteria > Bdellovibrionota > Bdellovibrionia > Bdellovibrionales > Bdellovibrionaceae > Bdellovibrio. The sequence goes on from JBJTMR010000240.1 coordinate 511, forward strand.
ACAAAGACGCACTTCAACAAATCTTGTCTTGCTAGGTGCAGTTTTTTAAATTGTTTGGCCTATGACAGAAGAAAAAAGTTCAAGTTTTGAAGCGCGTTGTGGAGTCATCATTGCGATTTTTGCCGCTGTTATGGCTGTCAATGATTTGGTTGCTGGAAAATACGGTGATGACGAGATCATCGGTACGAATGACAAAGCTGCGGCGTATATGTGGTACCAATCTAAAAGCATTAAAGAAACCCTCGTTGATGGCGAGCGTTCTTTATTAGAAAGTCTGCACGAGGCGGGAGCAATTAAACCTCAAGCTGAAAAGGCAGTCCAAAACCATATCGCGGATTTACGTTTAAAAATCCAACGCTACAAAAAAGAAAAAAACGAAATACTAAAAGGCTCACAATCCGTGGGTAAAGAAAACTGGGTTCAAGATCTTAACGGGGAGCTCGGAAAAGTCATTGGGGCTCAAGAAATTGAAACCCATTTGACCTCCCTGGCAAAAGCCGGAGATCGCTTTGATCTTTCAAGTTTGTTCTTTCAGTTGTGTTTGGTGCTGGGGGCCTTAAGTTTGATTCTGAAAAAACAGAATCTGCAGCGGTACTTTTTCCTAGGGATGTGCGGACTGGGGACCTTAGGGGTCGTGATTTCGTTGTGGACGCTTTCTACCATTATGTAGGAACTCACTGCGAGTGGAAGTTTCTATAATGCCACTTCCGGGGCCAGATATTTAATAAAAGTACGTGCCCTCAAACTCAAGGTTTTCCCCTTTGGTCGTGCCAGCCAAAGATGAAATTCGTGAATGTCTTCAACTGGAATTTCAAAGAGAAGTCCCTCGGCAATTTCTTTTTGAATCATGAATTTTGCAAGGTAAGCGACTCCTACTCCCGCCAAGCAGAATCTTTTTTGTGACTCTTGGCTATTAACCTCAAGCCCAACAGGAGGCATCCCACCAAATAGTTCCGTTAAGACCTGTGTGGATCTTTTGCTCATCGCAGCTCCGATTGAACTGATATACCCATATTTGTCGATGACATTTCGAAGGGTTCTGTCATTACTCGATGAGCGGCACTCTTTCCAGAGACTGGGACTGCACACCAGGGACATTCTTTCAGAGTGCAGTCGGTGATATTCGATTTGAGGCGTGTTTACTTTAATGAACATAAGCCCAAATTCACAATCAGTTGTCAGTAAGTGGTTTATGATCTCGTCTCCAGTGCCGGAACGAATAGAGGGAATTACCTTTGGATATTCCCTCCGGAACGCAGAGAGAACTTGAGGGAGAAGGTCATTGATCAAATGGTCTGAAGCCGCAAATTGCAAGAGACCTTCCACAGTCTCTTGAGCCCCACGACAAACATTTTCAATTTCTTTTTCCGTCTGAAAGAGTTTTTCGCAAAGTCTAAAAACTTCCATGCCTTTCGCAGTCAGGGAGACGCCACTTTTAGAGCGATCAAATAAAATCACCCCTTCGGATTCTTCCAGTAGGCTGACCGATCTGCTGAGAGCAGACTGGCTGATGTTCAATTTCTTTGCAGACTCTGCAAATTTTCCATCTTTAGCGACCTGGTAGAACACTCTTAAGTAGCTCAATTCCATATATTCGATACCTTTTTACATCATTCTAAAAATTGGAATGATGTAAGTAAATCATTCTAATTGTTAAAAGATGAAACTGGACCGATACTCCGCGTCGAAAGTTCAGATGTAACACTAAGCCGGAGTTCAAAAATGAAGAAAAGTATCTTTGTTATGCTTATGATCTCAACGAACGCATTTGCTGGGACAGCGAAAGACTTTAAAGCGAAGTCTATCAAAATGATCGTTTGCCAGAATGTGGCGTCCTATGAAGAAGGGATGCCTGAAAATAAGTTACCAACAACAGGTATCAAAATTTTCAAGCCGGGATCACGTTCCGATGTAAAGCCGGCGGCTGGTGCATTTTTGTTGTCTGAGTTCAACCTTGATGATCAAGGGTTGTTACAAGAATACAGCAATCAGCAATATTATTTTGAAAATATTAAGAACGGCAAAATTGAATTTTCATTTATAGCCGACTGGAAGGCGAATGGCGAGTTGTCTGTCAACTCCGATGGCACGGCTGTAGGATTTATTAATCAAAAGTCTCAAATCACAGAATTAAGTTGTGTTCTAAAATTCTAAAAAGCGAAAGGAATATTTTATGTTTAAAGCAATCACCACTATGGTTCTCATGAGTTCTTTTTTTGTAGGTACTTTGGCGCAGGCTTTTGATGACCAAGGGACCTTGAAGGCGGCGGTTCTGGCGCAATTCCTAAAGGACGCCAACAATCCAAGATCTGTCATTGGAAAACAAATCACTCAAATTAATCAAGAGACTGGCGACGGCCGCAATCAAGAAGGTACGATTGAAATGCCGATCAAGAAAGAACACGTTCAGATTGTCATGATCGCTGTCGAAGAAAATCACGCTCCATGGCATTATGCTAATAAAGATAAAGGCTATTGCCGCGCCACAGGCGACTCAGCAACTTATGCGATCTATCTGTCTCAAGCGGAAGATTATCATTATGGGAGATCATTTAGTACAGTGATCTTTGTAGGAGAAGCTAAGGAATATATGCGCGCTCGTATCTTGGTCAAAGATTCGGAAGAGATTTATTGTGAAGAATTAGGGCCCGTTAGCGAAGATGACCCTACCGTGAAGAAAACATTCGGTAAGATCGAAACGACTATTAAGGTGTCAAAAATTAAACTGGTGACATTCCCTGAAGTTGATTTGGAATAGCTTTTAGAAGTTTGTAGCGAATATTGAACTCAGATGGTTAGTGAAAATTTCCAATGATTAAAAGGGGCTTTTAAAAGCCCCTTTTAATATCTAATGTCTTATTTAACCGGGAACAAGTAGGTCGTCGTCATCGCCTGTTTTTCCGTGATCGAGTGAATTTCGTAAATCTCAATCGCAGGTCCGTCCGCTTCAAGATTTTTTTCTTTCATATATTCAGCAACACGGGGATACACCTTCATGGGGCCAATACCAGGGGAACCAGTGAAAACGGCCTTCACGTATTTCTTATTTGGAAGTTCGCCAACTTTCAAGCCCTCGGGCAATTGCGCTGGTGGATTTTCTACTAAACAACCAACGCGGGCTTTCAGACGGGCTTCTTCAGCAATGCGGGGGTCATCCAGGTATTCGCCAAAAGTTCGCCCGCAAGGTTGACCTTGGGCTTTCATGAATTTTTCGACCTGTTCGATTTCCTTATTCACTTTGTGATAAGGGCCGACATGCTCAAGATACAAAGTTTTAAAAGGACCTTGTTGGACTTCAGAAATTTCCACGCCTTTAAACGCGCCCAAGTAAGTCGCTAGATACGCACCAAAAGAAATAATTGTGACAAGAACGAATACTAAAATATATCTCATTGTTTTACTTCCATTTTATAGAGCAACCCATAGAGGCTGTCTGATCTTCAGAAACTTTATTACCTTTTAAAAGAACTTGAACGGCGTCAAATAGTTCGCGCTGGGAAACTTTGCTGGCGTCTTTCCAGGAATTGTCCAGGCGTCCACGATAACTCAGTGTCAAATTGCCGTCATAGACAAAGAAGTCCGGTGTGCAAACTGCGCCAAAATCCTTCGCTACTTTTTGGGATTCATCATACAAATACGTGAAGGAATAATTTTTTTCCTGCGCGCGTTTTTGCAGATTCTCCAATGAATCCTCTGGGTGGTCTTTTGCATCGTTAGAGCAAATTGCCACAACATTGACACCTTGATTTTTCAAATCACGGCCCAGCTGAATCAAGCGATCTTCAACCGCCAAAACATAAGGGCAGTGGGCGCAGATGAACATCACTACCAAGGGTTTTCCATTGGCAAAATCTTGAAGTGAATAAGTCTTTCCATCCAGCGCTGGTAAGGAAAAACTAACTGCTTTGTTACCGAGATCTGGGAAAGGAGTAAACGTCAATGCCATGAGGTGCTCCTAAAGGTCAGTCCAATTGATTTTTTTAGGACCCATGAAGAGACTGCCGTCTGCTTCCATCGCGGTATATTTTTCTTTTAACAGGGGATGGCGATTCAGGGCCGTTAGCAACGACAGTTGATCGGTAGGGCTCAGAGGTTGGTCGCAGTGCGAAGCTGCATCAGTGAGTTCAAACAACAAGCGATCCAAAAAGGCAGTGTAGTCTTCACCCAGAAGCGGAACGCCCGCGGGCAGAGATTCCAAGATGCTTGTCGATGTCGCGACCGACTCTGGCGATGTCGTGATGTTGACACCAAGACCCACGATGAAGCGAGCTTCATCAGCTTGAGCAACAGTATCCAATAAAATACCCGCCACTTTTTTGTCACCAATATAGATGTCATTCGGAGCTTTTAAGTTCCAATCCAAAAAAGACCATGTGGTGGAGCAGGCTCTGAAAACAGCCAAGCCTACAAGGGGAGCCGCTGTTGGTTGTGGCATCATCGGGAGCAAGTAAGACCAAGAACTTAATAAAGAACTTCCTGGCTTGGCATCCGTCCAAGTGTTTTTGCCGCGACCCCGGCCTGCGGTTTGATGATCCGTCACGAAAAGGCACAGGGATTCTTCCAAGAGATCTTCTTCAAATGCCAATTCCTTGGCAGTGGCAGAAGTGCTTTCTTGGTTGGCTTTGTACTCGACGTGAATATGATTGTTCTTCGCCCACTTTGACGTGATGTCGCCGATGCGAATTTCATTCATGGGATTATCCATTATTCCTCCCAGGCAAAAACCAGGCTGACGTCAGCCACAGGAGCTGAATGAGTCAGAGCGCCCACAGAAATAAATGTGACACCAGTTTCTGCCACGGAACGAACTCTTTGCAGATTCATGTTGCCGCTGGCTTCTGTTTGCACATCTTCAGGAATAAGAGCTAAAGCTTCCCTCAACATGTCGTTATTCATGTTATCCAAAAGCAAGTGTTTGGCTCCTAAACCAATGGCTTCTTTGACTTCAGCTAAAGTGCGAGTTTCCACTTCAATCGGCAACTGGCTGTGTTCGCGGATGCGATTCACGGCCGCGGTGATTCCGCCCATAACTGAAATATGGTTGTCTTTAACCAGAATAGCAGAAGAAAGATTCATACGGTGATTCACACCACCACCATGAACGACCGCGCGCTTTTCAAGGTCACGATACCCAGGTGTTGTTTTGCGCGTATCCAGAATTTTAGTATGGGTGTGTTGAACTTCTTTAACAAAGCGGCGAGTGACAGAGGCAATACCTGAAAGGTGTCCTAAGAAATTCAAAGCCACGCGTTCCGCTTTCAAGATTTGCACCAGATCGCCTTCAAGTGTGCAGATGATTTGCCCGTTGAGAATTTCATCGCCTTCTTCAAAGTGCCACTTCACGCGGCAGTTCGGTTCTAGCATTTGCATGGTTTGTTCAAAGGGAGCTGCCCCAGACAAAACCATGTCTTCTTTGGCCTTCAAGCGGGCGCGACCGATTTTTGGTTTCAATGCGAGGGATTCTGTTGTGACATCACCATGGGGCATGTCTTCTTTGATTGCAGCGCGGATTAGTTCTAAAAGTGTCATATTACCTCACATTGAAAAAGTGAGGTAATCAACTAGATCGAACGTTCCGTTTCGCGCAGAAGTTTATTCAACTCTTCGCGAACGATGCGTTCAGCAATTTCGGGAAGGACTTTCCAGCAAACGGATTCAATCACTTCACGAGCTTCCTCACGAATGATCTTTTCCATCATTTCGGGGTTTAAGTCTATCTTGGATTGGGTTTTACCCTGAGCAGCAGGCGGAGTTGTTGTTGGCTTCGCTGCAGGACCTTTTTGAAGGGTCTCCATCATTTGGTCTTTGACGGACTTTCCAACTTTTCCAATGAAAGATTCTTCCGGGACTCCATTTGGAGGAGGCTTCTGAGTCGGCTTAGCTTTGGGTCTTTGAGTCAGGTCCGTCCCTTGTTCGTCAAAGCTGATTTCTTCGAAATCACCAGAGATTTCGACGTGAGCCGCTGAAAGTTCATCGTCTTGAGGGATCACAAATTTGGAGGCGAAATCTTCTTTGGCCTCTACTTCTGCGATGTTCAGTTTAAACTTCGTCAAATCTTGGTGGGCCCAACCGCCTTCATCCAATTCTTCTTCAGAACGGGGATTTGTCAGAGGCACCGAAGCGAATTCTTCACCGGGAATATCCAAGCTGATCGCTTCTTCTTCACTGATTTCAGGAATGGCTTCGATGTTTGAAATTTCCTCACGTGCCAAAGCGCTTTCTTGAGGAGTTTCCTCAAATTCAGGCATCTCTGGGAAGTTCAAGAAACTGCTCACAGGATTTGTCGTGGTTTTTTTAACTAAATTATTAACAAGGTTACGTAAGTGTTCTGCATCGAAGGGTTTTTCAAGGCGCCCTTCGGCTTTAGACTCCGTCACTTTAGATTCGTCGACTTCCATAAAGCCACTCCACATCAAGACAACTGGGATGTGTGCAGTTTCGGAATCGTTTTTGATTTCTTGGCTGACTTCGTAGCCATTTCTTTTAGATAAAAGAACGTCTGCAAAGATTATGTCTGGCTTGAAACTTTTGGTAACAGGTAAAACGTCAAGGCCCACAGGGACTGCCTTCACTTCAACAGCAAAGTCAGACAATGCCAGTTGCATTACCTTTTTGATTGTGGAACTCTCATCTGCAAGTAAGACGCGTAAAGCCATAATCAAAGTTAAATAGGAATTGGGACCTGAGTCAAGGAAACTCTAAGAATGAACCGAATTGATCGTTATACATCTTGGCTGTTTTGGGGTTACTTCTTAGGTGGCCTGCTGGTTTTCCTGACGCTTTTTACGGCTGTGGATGCGATGTCTACGGTGGCAGCTTATAAGGGAGTCGCGACCGGAACCATCTTTAGTTATTATCTGTATTCGTTTCCTGAGATCATTTCGAAGCTTCTTCCTGTTGCCTGTTTGTTGGGCACGATCTTAACTCTGACGAACCTCAATAAAGCCAACGAACTCGTTGCGTTATTTGCGTCGGGTATGAGTCTTTTACGTGTGGCGACTCCGGTTTTGCTTTGGGTGGCGCTGATTTCGGCCGGTGGCTTTTACATGACAGATCGCTTGGTTCCACGGGCGAATCAGCAAAAGAACTATATTTTATATTATGATCTTAAAAAAGAGCCGCATCGCTTTTCTACCGTGCGAACCAATAAAATCTGGTACCGCACGAAGGACTCTATTTTTAATATTAAAACACTTAGCGCCTCTGGGGATAAAGCTCAGGGTTTGACGATGTTCTTTTTTAATGAAGCTTGGGATCTGGTACAAATGATCACGGCTCATGATGTGGAAATTAAAGGCAGTTCTTGGGTGTTAAATGAGGGAACTGTGACCGTCTTTAATAAAGATTCTAGCTTTCCATTGTCGACGCGGTTCAAAAATAAAAGTGTGGTGATGGCCGAAGATTCCAAGGATCTACAAAGTGCTGGGCAAACTGCGGATATGATGAGCCAAACAGAGCTTCAGCACTTTATCGATAAAAATAAAGACGCAGGTTTGGACACAGTCGCCTATGAAGTGGGCTATCACTCGAAATACAGTTTCGTTTTTGCGGGCCTTGTCATGTGTCTTTTAGGCATCCCTTTCAGCGTGGGCCGCGCTCGGTCGGGCGGGACAATGTTGAACCTGGGTATTTGTTTGGGACTGGTTTTTGGTTATTATGTCCTGTATTCCTCGGGAATTACTTTGGGGCAGCACGGATCTGTCCCTCCGGTGGTGGCGGCTTGGGCACCGAATGTTATGATGCTGGGCTTGGCGTTGGTCCTTCTCAAAAGGGTGAAACGCTGATATAATGGGGGCCTCTCTTGGAGGTCCTATGGTCATGAAAATCCTCACATTCCCAGATCCGAAGTTACGGGAAGTCTCTCAACCCGTGCAAAAATCGGAATTTGGCCCGGCAATGCAAAAGCTTGCCGACGACATGGTTGAAACCATGTACGACGCCCATGGGATTGGTTTGGCGGCGCCTCAAGTGGGTGAGCTAAAGCGTATGCTTGTTATTGATACACGTCCTAAAGATGAAAAAGGCCGTCGTTATAAAGACCAAGAAATGACGGATCTTGAAAAAGCCGTGCAACAACCGCTGATTTTGATCAATCCAGAAATTATTAAAGGCGAAGGTAAAACAACTTTTGATGAAGGTTGTTTGTCCATTCCAGGTTACTTCGAAACAGTTGAACGTTTTGAATACATCGAAATGAAAGCTTTTGATCCTTCTGGAAAAGAGCACATTTACAAAGTAGACGGCTTGCTGGCGATTTGCATGCAACACGAAATGGATCACTTGGAAGGAACTCTGTTCATCGACCATTTGAGTTTCGTGAAGTCGAACAAAATCAAAAACCAAATTAAAAAGCACGGTTATCCGAAAAAAGAAAAAGACGAAGAAAAGTCTACGGATAAATCCTCTGGCAAAGAAAAGTTGGAAGTCGAGTGAGTAAAGTCCGCGTCTGCTTTCTGGGGACTCCAGAATTTGCTGTGACATCATTGAAGGCGCTTCTTGCAGACGATCATTATGAAATTGTAGGGGTGGTGACACAACCAGATCGCCCCGCAGGTCGCAAGTTGCAATTAACTCCAAGTCCGGTGAAATCTCTGGCTTTGGAGCACGGTCTGAAAGTTCTTACTCCCGAATCCCTCAAAAAAGATCCTGCAGCTGTGGAAGAAATCAGATCCTGGGGAGCGGAAGTCGGCGTGGTCGTCGCTTTCGGACAAATCCTGACTGAAGACTTCATGGCGTCCTTTCGCTTTGGCTGTGTGAATGTGCATGGATCGGTGTTGCCACGTTGGCGTGGTGCCGCTCCGATTCAGCGAGCTATCGAAGCCGGTGATTCTGAATCCGGTGTGGCTTTGCAGAAGATGGTAAAAAAACTAGATGCTGGCGACATCATCGGCATTCGTTATGTGAAAATCACGGACGAGATGAATGCGTTGGAACTGCATGATCAGTTGGCGATCTTAGGTGCGGATTTGTTGCGTGTGGAATTGATGGATTATGTGCGCGGAAATTTGGCGCCAGTTCCTCAAGATGAATCTCAAGTTACAGTTGCTAAAAAAATTGATAAGGCCGAATCTCAAGTGGATTGGTCAACGTCTGCGAAGGCTATCAACGGTAAAATCCGTGGCTTTGTTTATGGGCCGGGGACTTACACGATCCTTGAGGGCAAGAAGCTTAAATTACATAAAGCGGCGGTCGTCGGCAGTGCTAGAGCGTCGGCTGACGCGCAAGCTGGAGCAGAACCCGGCAGCGTGATTGAAGTTGGTGCGGACTTCGTGACCATCGCAACCGGTGACGGCGCATTGAAACTTCTTGAAGTTCAGCCCGAATCCCGCAACCGCATGAAAGTCGCAGATTTTCTTAAAGGTCATCCTTTGAAAACAGGAGATAAAATCGGTGTCTAAGCCATCCAAACTTGTCGCTCCTTCTATTTTGTCAGCGGACTTTGC
>JBJTMR010000241.1:0-91473 GCA_046070625.1 Bdellovibrio sp.
CACTTATTCTGATATTGCTAAAAAAATTAAAAAACCATCTGCAGTTCGCGCCGTTTCTACAGCGATTGGACAAAATCCAATTTCTTATTGGATCCCTTGCCACCGCGTCGTTGGCAAAGGCGCTAACAAGTTCAAATACCACTGGGGCGCTGAAACTAAAAAACACCTCTTGGTCACAGAGGGTGTTTTCGAGCTTGCATAAAGATGTCTCAACGAGAGATACCGACCGGGTGTCTCTCGTCTCATCTCCGGACTTTTCGATAAAAAATCAAGGCCATCTGTTCGAAGTCTCACTCTGAGACAAATCCCCTTTTAAAGTGTTTCGCGAAGCCCTCTTTTATTCAATAAATCCCTTAAAACTCTACAGAGTTCACGGAACAAGACCGATTAAACAGGTGGGGGATTGACATGAAAAACGTCTTAGGTGTCATAGGGCTCTTCGTCCTGTTATCTCAAAACACCATGGCTCTTTCAGAGAAGGCAGTACTGGTACGTTGTTACGCTCAGATAACTGGTAAAGCCATTCCTTTAAACCACTCTCTTTATCTTGATGTGAAATCTGGAAAAACAAAAGCTATCGACGCTTGTCTGTCTGTGCTTCATAAAGCTGACTTGCAATCCAATGGTCAATTGAAGGACACGAGCCCCGAAACCGTAGCCATCTTTAATAACTTCTATGATTTTCATCGCACCTGGTTTCCTACGGCCAACAAAGATCAAATCCTTGGTTATCAAGGAGAGTTCGATTCGAATACAGACAATTTTATTGAGTTAACGACTCCCGCACTCACGATCACTCGCGCACTTTTTGGTGGAATGAACTATAGCGAAATTTTGCGTGGTTCAAATAGCTATTCACCAATGCGAGGAAATCCGTCTGCTATCAACATTAGCACCACAGATCCAAGCGATAATGTTAAAACCACTCCAATCATGGCTCCATTTGTTGGAACGGGTCCTACAACAGGAATTACAACCACAACTGAGTCTCTGATCCTGACGAACTATTCTATTCCTAATATTGGTTCTGCCGTAGGTTCTGGTGCGCAAACGGGCATTGATCTTTATCGTGCCCTCGGCGGTGGGATTCTCGGGCAACAGGGATACTTTCTTTTGGATGTAGGACATTCAAAAGGTCAGATCTTCGATGGAGCCCTAAAGCTTCCACGCAAATGGGCAAAAACAGCACTTGAAAGCCTGTTGTGTTTTAATCTTCCCGCACTTCGTGAATCTGACATTCAACAGTACATTAATGCTGGCGCCGAAGTCCCTTTCCGTCGTGCCGGAAGCTGTATTACATGCCACGCAACGATGGACCAAATGGCAACTACTGCACGCAATCTCGTTGTCGCTGAAACGGCTGATGGAAATTTTCAAAAAGTTATCTTCACAGGGTCCTATCCTGCAAACCGCCAAGCGATCAGCGAATGGTCCTCATCTTCTGTTCCGAACTTTCATCGACAAACGCCTACCGGAAAGCTCATGATCCGTTCTTATGTGAATGGCGCATTGATCAATCAAGACGTCAACGGCCTTGAAGATCTTGGAACAAAGCTTTCAAATTTGGATGAGATGTACCAATGCGCTGCCAAAAGATATTTTGAATACTTCACAGGTATCAACGTGTCTTTGTATGATCGGAGCGATCCAGCCAATGCCCATTTGAATAAAACTCTGTCGAAACGTGACCTGAACGATCGCCGTTTTATCGAACAACTTGGAAGAGACCTCCGAGCAACTCAGTCCCTGCCTAAGATGATCGAATCGATTCTGCGTTCTGATTACTATAATAAGATTCAATTCAATCCGGAGAGTGGCCAATGAGTTCTAATCGTCGCCAATTTCTAAAGCAAGGTCTCATTCTCGGTGGAGGCGCACTGTCAGCCTCTGTTCTGGATTCACTAACCATGAAGATTGGGGCCGGTTTTATTCAACAAGCCCGTGCGGCGGAAGCCAATCAAGTCAACGACCCTCGCTATCATCTTGCTATTTGGATGAGTGGCGGACCAATGCGCTACAGTTTTGACCAATGGGTTAAGATCTATGATGGCGACAATATTGTGTCCAATCCTTATGTTTCGACAGCCTATAATTTTAGTGGCGGCAAAATCTCCGGATTAAACTATAAGACCTTTAAATACAACGGGCTCAATGTGCCTCACATGTTCTCGCAACAAGTAAAAAATGGTGCGGGCTCAAATCGCAGTGCTTCCGATGCTCTAAATAATATGATGGTCATGCGTGGTTTTGGAACGGCCTTCGACGGTCATGATACCAATGCCTTGCTTGTGCAAGTACCCGTAACAGGCTTGCCAAGCTTGCAGGGACTTTTAGCAGATAATATGGAAAAACTCTTTGCCGGTGTTATGGTCGGAGGAAAAGCCTTTGCCTCTGCTCAAAGCAAATCACCAACAATTGTGGGTGGTGGATATTTGAATGAATTAATGCGTGGATTTGCGCAATCCGCCAGCATTTCCACAACAACCGCGGGAAAAGAACAATATAAAGCAGCCTACGATAATGCGATGGCATACTTGAAAAGCTATGCGCGCTCCAATCGCCTTGGCGCCGCTACTTTGAATAAAAATCTTGAAAATGCTTCAGCGAAAATGAAGCAAGGGATTTCTGATATTGATGGCTTCTGGCCAGGGGCCGTGGCTCGCTATACTAATGCCATCGAAGGCACCGCACGAATGACGGGCCTTGCGGGAATCTCAGAAGCTCCGGTTACGTCGGGAGCGGATTTAAACCATCTCTTTAGTATCTTCGGTTTTACACCAGCCGGTCAGCGTGATTTCCAATTAGCACCGGATTTCGACCTACGCGAAATGATTTCTGGAATCCATTTCGACAACTTCTATCAACATATGGCTTTGGCAGAGTATTGCCTGACTAAAGAGCTCACGTCATCTGTCAGCGTTGAATGTAGTAACTTCAACAACATCCGTATTCGCACCAGTTTTATACCTGGTGATGATATTAATAATTCATTTGTGAATGGTGGAAATCTTCTTTTCTCTCACACAGATATGGACGGCAATACAGGTGCGGCGGTGGCCTTGATGCTGACTCATAGCTACTATTCCGGAATTCTGGCAGGAATTCTTGAGCTTCGCGATCGCCTGCAATCTATCAAACGCCAAGGTACAAATACCGACATGTGGTCTGAATCTGTAGTTCAGGTCTCTGGTGAGTTCGCACGTAACGGAAGTATCAGTGGAGCAGGCTCTGGTCATGGATACCAACATATGGTTACAAGTGCTTTCTCTGGTGCGATTAAAAATGGGCCTTACGTTGCTGGAAATATTAGTCGTGATGTTGGAAACGGTACAAATGGTTATGGTGCTGCGATCGCTGGATACCAAGTCGCAGGAATTCCAGGAACTGCGGTGGCCACTTCAACGATTTCTCGCCTGTTAAGAGTCGATGCAAATCCTTGGGCCAACACCGCGCCACCATTGATTTCATTAAATGAAAGCACTGGAATTATTAGCTCTTTAGTCGGGGCTCCGAAGGTTGTATAGGAGGCTTCATGAAAAAAAATATTTCTTTGACCATGACAGCTCTTATTGGTGGTTTGGTTCTCACTCAAGCTTTCCAAAACTGTGCTCAGCCCTTTGAGTTGGCTTCGACAGGAATTGAAGATGGCTCCTTCAGCATGGGCTCGGAACATCCGGGAGCTACTATTGCAGAAGCTTCTTCGCAGTCTCCGGTTTTAGCTCATCGAAAATATATCGCTAGCTTAATGACAGATGTCTTTACGACGGACTCCATGGCAGGTGCAGATAAAACCTTTGTGAATACAACTTTGAATAGTTGGATCGTAACTCAGCCCTCTGTTTATGGATATCCGTGCAATATGAAAAATGATGCTGGCGAATGCAACGGAACTATTTTGTCACCGATGCATTCAGGCACGAACACGCTTCGTGCTGCCTACAAGTCACAAGCTTGCCAAACTATTTTGTCGAAAAACGTTTATGTGAACGCCGTGGTTTCTAAAGTCAGCACACTCGGTGCAGCCCCAACAGCAACCAGCATTGAGGCTTTGTACGAGCTCTTCTATCGTGGTGATGATGCCGATCCTGTTCTTATTCAAGGTTTGCTTTCCTCGGACCGAGCGATCCTTAATCAAAACATGCAGGCTTCCCCAACAGATCGCTGGCGCTACTTGATTTTGGCGTTGTGTGAGTCACCGGGGTGGGAACAATTGTAAGCGCCCTTTCAGCAACACAACTACACGTCGCAACTATGTAGATAACTATCTAATATTAGGACTATTTTCAAAAACAAACCCTTAAAGGTCCAGATCCTCAAACAGCTCTTTGACTTACATATTATTTACATAGTAATTAATATGTAAATGGAGAGCTTATTCATGAGCACACTCGCCCTTCCCGCACTGTCTGACATTCAGTTTGTTTCTGCAGAAAGCCTGCAACCACCCGCTGGGGTTCCAACAGGTATCAGCACCTTGGATAACTTTCTTTTATGGAAAGGCATCCCTAAAGGTGACTTGAGTCTCTTTCAAGGAAAGCCCGGCACGGGTGCCACCTCGCTGTGGGTAAGCATGACCCAAAAAGCCCATGAACAAAACAAATGGGTCGCTTGGGTTAACGGTGGCACCCAGCTCCTCCCGGCCCATCTTGCTAGTCGCAAAGTGGATTTAAAGAAATTGTTGGTCGTGAAAGAGCCTAAAGAACTGGAACAACTTTTTTGGATGTTGCAGGAATTGATCACCAGTTCACTATTTGAGGTAATTGGCTGTGAGTTAAAGGAAATGTTTTTCAAAAACCATCAACTGCAAAAACTAAAAAAACTTTGTCGCTTTCATAAAGTGGCTTTGGTCTTTGTTTGTCACAAAGCCAGCAAATTTATAAATCCACTTTTTAGTTTGATCATTCAATTTCAGAGAGACTTTATCACGATCCAAAGAGCTCTCCACCGTCCAACACCGTTTACTGTCGCAGGGAGTATGATTTATGCGAACTTTATGCATCAATTTAAAAACACAGCAAGAAAGCTCCTCAGCTGAAGCTTTCTTAGTGCTTAGTCCACGCGTTCAGTTTCGTTTTCCGCATTATGTTTTTGTCGATATTGAATCTACAACCCACATGCTCGGAGGTGACCATGGAGTTTTACAAAAAGCCGTTGAGATCGCGCGTAAGTTCAGCCTGGATGCCAGTGCCGCTATTGCCGACTCCCCTGCTGTCGCGCAAATGCTGGCGAAATGGAAGCCTTTCACTGTGGCTCCTTTTGGTTTTGAATCTCGTGAGTTTTCAGGTCTCGGCCTTGATGCGCTAAAAGATCTTGAGGGGTTGCATCCTTGGAGCCAAAACCGTTTGATCGAACACGTGATTTCCTTTGCTCACACCTTGGGGATTTTTACCCTGGAAGAAGTTTTTAATTTCAGACTTGTTTCACTTCGTGAACGCTGGGGGGATTTCGGTGTTTTACTTTGGAATCGTTTGCACAATCAGGACGCTCAAGTCATTTCTCCTCTTGTTCCTCGCGACCCTCTTGTGGGCTATGGCTACATGGACGATCCCTTAGGTACTGTGCCCTTGATATTCCAACGAATGAAAGCTCCGTTGGATATTTTGTTTGCACGCATGCATGGACTTTCCCGCTTCGTCCAAAAGATGGAAGTCATTCTGCACTGCGAATACTCAGATAAGCGACACATCTTAGTAATCGAACCGGTCAGCGCCAGTCGTGATCAACAGTTATTTGAAGATTTGCTATATAAGAAAATGGAAAAGACAGAGTTAGCAAATCCCATTCGGGAATTTGAGATCACCTTGCTGGATGTACCAGAAAAAGTCCAACAACTGGATTTTTTTGAGCCTCGGGACAACTCCGAAGATCGTTGGCGCCGCTTAATCAGCTTTGCCAAACAAGCCAACTGCGAAATGGGTTTCCTGCAAATGGAAGCCAGTCACTTTCCAGAAAAAAGTTTTTCCATCGTGACTGACTGGCCAGAAGACTTCCGCTCTGAAGATCTCGTCGAGCGCCAAGAAAACGCCGTACAAGTTAAGAACGTTTATTCTAAAGGTCTCAAAGAAAGTCCTCGTCCTTCCCTGCTTTTAGAAAAACCACTAGCTATTACGAATGCAGAACTTAACCAATTACGTTTTGTTTCCTCGATGCCCAGCGAACGGATTGAGTCCTCTTGGTGGCAACTCACCTCACAGGAATTGAAACACCGCGATTATTATTTTGCTCTTTCTCAACAAGGTCAACTTTTGTGGATCTTCCAAGACAAGACCAGCTCACAGTACTATCTTCACGGTTACTTTGATTAGTCGGTGATAGCCGGCAAAGCTGAAGCAGACTTATGACAAAAAATATCCAAATGCGTCCTTCTCATTCTCTTGCTCCCAAAGCCAAAGGCTTTGTCGAGCTTTTAGGGCGCAGCAATTTCTCTTTTTTACGTGGAGCTTCCTCCCCTGAAGAAATGGTCGAACAGGCTATTCATCATGAATACGATGGATTGGCATTATGCGACCTCAACGGTCTGTATGGAGTCGCTCGGGGATATTTATCTGCGAACACCCCTTCAGTCTTTACCGCCTCAGCAAAAGCCAAAGAGGGATTTCGTTATTTAATCGGTTCCGAAATTACTCTGACCGATGAAAGCTCCATCACTTTAATTCCTCAGAACAAACAGGGCTACACCCACTTATGTGAACTTCTCACACTAGGCAAACGCCAAGCCTCCAAAGGTTTTTCATCTCTCCGCCTGGAACAGATTGAAAAATACAGTGGGGATTTGTTGTGCCTTGCGATCCCCCCTATTGATGATAAGCGCTACGAAGCGTTGGAAAAAATATTTGGTGATCGCCTGTACATCCCCGTGTGGCGCGACTTTACCTGGGAATCCTATGAATTTTATAGCCAAGCTTTAAAGCTGGAACAAAAATATGGCGCGCAGCTTTTTGTGACCCAAAGGCCGTTTATGCACGCCCGTGAACGCAAGAAAGTCTTTGATGTTTTAACCTGCATTCTTCATCACACCACTTTAGAAGAAGCGAAAGATAAGCTCATTCAAAACGCCGAACGCCATTTGCGCAGTTTCCGTGAAATCGGCTCCCTGTGGGCCGATCGCGTGGACCTTGTGGAGAAAACTGTGGATATCGCCGCACGTGTGAACTTTTCACTAAATGAAATTCGCTACCGCTATCCACGTTCTAATCTTCCTGAAAACAGAACTCCATCAGAACATTTAAGATTTTTAGTTGAAGAAGGATGTAAATGGCGTTTTCCCAAAGGAGTTTCACCCAAAATTCAGGCAATTATTGATCACGAACTAGAACTCATCAGAGATTTAGAATACGAAGACTACTTTCTGACATTACGTGAAATTTGTGAATTTGCTGATCGCCGTGGCATCCTCTATCAAGGCCGTGGATCCGCGGCAAATTCCATTGTTTGCTTTTGCATTGGCTTAACCTCTGTTGATCCTGAAGAAATCGATGTCTTGTTTGAACGCTTTATTTCCCGCGAACGACGCGAACCTCCGGATATTGATATCGACTTTGAGCACAGTCGTCGCGAAGAGGTCATCCAGCACATCTATGAAAAGTACAATGAACGCCATGCAGCTATGGTTTGCACCGTCATTCGCTATCGCTCGAAAATGGCTATCCGCGAGACTGCGAAAGTCTTTGGCATGCCCTTAAAGAAAATCAACGAGATGGTAAAGTTCATGGGGCGCGATGGAATGCGTCGCTTGGTGGAGGACCCGACAGTCTGTGCTCACTTCGGAATGGAGCCTGCTATCTGGAAACTCTTCTTAGAAATGGCCGGCGAAGTACGCGGCTTTCCTCGGCACTTGGGGATTCACACGGGTGGTTTTTTGATCACTCAAGACGCCATCACTGAAATGGTCCCTGTGGAAAAAGCTACGATGAATGGCCGCTACGTCATTCAATGGAATAAAGATGACGTCGCGGTTTTAAAGCTGATGAAAATTGACGTACTGAGCCTGGGAATGCTGACGTGCTTAAGAAAGTCTTTTGATCTTTTAAAGAATCATAAAGGGGTTCATTTTAATCTTGCTAAGATCCCTGCCAATGATACCAAGACCTACGAGATGATCGCGCGCGCTGAAACCGTGGGTGTTTTTCAAATTGAATCCCGCGCACAAATGATCACCCTGCCACGAATGAAGCCAAAAAATTTCTATGATCTGGTCATCGAGGTCGCTTTGGTCCGCCCGGGGCCTCTGCAAGGAGGCATGGTTCACCCTTATTTACGTCGCCGCCAGGGCTTAGAGGAAGTAAAATATGCCCACCCTGATTTAGAACCTATTCTGAAACGCACCCATGGTGTTCCTATTTTTCAAGAGCAGGTTATGAAAATCGTGATTGCTGCGGCAAAGTTTTCCCCCGGAGAAGCTGATGAACTACGCCGAATCATGTCTTCTGCCTGGAGAAAACGCAGCACCATGGATGCCATCCGCGGACGTATCATGGATGGCTTCCGCAACCATGGCATCACTCAGGAATACGCCGAGCAAATTTATAAAACCATCGAAGGCTTTGCGAACTATGGCTTCCCCGAAAGTCATGCTGCCAGCTTTGCTCTGCTCACCTATGCTAGTTGCTATCTAAAATGCCATCATCCCGATATCTTTGCCGTATCGCTGCTCAACAGCCAACCGATGGGTTTTTATGCGCCTCGCACACTTATCGCCGAAGCCCAACGTAATGGCGTAGAGGTTCTGCCTTTATCTGTGCAAGAATCTGATTATGACTATACTTTGATTGGCACTTGCTCTGAGAACCAACGTCTTCCGATGCGGGTTGGCTTACGATCCATGTACAGCATCCCCGAAAAAATGGCGCGCCTTATAGAAGAACAACGAAAAACCCATGGCGATTATTTGGATCTTAAAGATTTCATTCATCGCACTCAGTTGCCACGGACAATCTTAGTGAGTCTGGCTGCCGCCGGAGCCTTGGAGTGTTTTCATCAAAATACGCGGGAACTTATTTGGGAAATTGAACGCCTCAGTCTTGATCAAAACAGTTTCCTGTGGGGCCAGCCCAAAGAAGTCCTGGCGCAAACAGAAATGGATACGGACGATAGCGAGCACTTACCCTTTGAATCGAACTGGGATCGTTTGCGTCGAGAATATGACAGTAAGGGGTTTTCCGTCGATTCTCACCCCCTGTCAGTTCTGCGCTCTTACTTAGTCCAAAAAAATCAGGAACTTGTTTTTAAAAAATATGTGCCTTACGCCACATCAGATGATCTTAAAAAAATTCCACATAAACGCAAAGTACGCGTGGCGGGGCTGGTTTCCGTTACTCAACGCCCCCCGACCGCTAAAGGAATGTGCTTTATTACCCTCGAAGACGAATTTGGTTTTATCAACATCGTCATCCACCCCGATGTTTATCAAAAGGACCGCATGACCATCTATGGTCGCTCCCTTTTGGAAATTCAAGGCCAGCTAGAAAAAGTCGGTGATGTCATCAACGTCCGCGCGCTCAGCGTCTTGCCATTGCAATAGCCTCTTTGCTTTTGCCTGCCGAAATGGTTAGGCTAGGAACATGTTTTTAGAATCTCTTGAATTTTTACTGACTCCTACCACACCTCTCGCGCGTAAATATGGATTTTTATATTCATCCATTGCGTTAAGACATCGTTATCGCCGTTGTAAAAAAATCTGGCTTCCACATCTAAAAAATTGCCAAGATTTATTTTTAGAAACAGTCGCGACACTGCCCTCGAAAAAATCCGTCGTTGTCCTAGGCAGCGCCCATTTACACGAGATTCCTCTGCATTTGCTGATGGATAATTTTGAACAAGTGACTTTAGTGGATGTCATTCATCCCCTGAAACATCACCTGTACGCAAAACGCTATTCAAAGCTTCAGCTGGTCACTATGGATCTGACCAATTCCTTGGATAAGATTCAGGAACTGCAAAACCTTGATGACCTCAATAAACTTGCTCAGGATTTAGCCGGACAACAGCTTTTCCATTTCAATGCCGATCTGATTGTTTCCGCGAATCTTATGTCTCAGTTGGCATTGCTACCACTGGATGCCGTGGAAAAGAAATTGAAGCGCGAACTGACTCTGGAAGAAAAAGATGTGATCTGCACTCAGTTCGCTGAAACACATTTAAAAAATCTCAGCGGCTGTCACGGTGTTAAACTGGTCTATTCTGATCGAGAAGTGATCTATAAAGATCCTCAAGACAAAGTCATCTATACAGGTCATTACCCCGTTCGCTTTGACGGGTATAAGAAGCTTAAAGAATGGCACTGGCTGTTGGCTCCCCTGAAGGAAGCCTCTAAAGACTATGCCATTGAAATGAAGATCGAAGCCTACCGCAAAGACCGCTAAGTTAGATCTACGAAAAAATTCGACCTGCGCAAAAAGAAAAAGGGCCCTGATTTCTCAGAGCCCTTTTAGTTTTTAACTTATTTTTCTAAATCAAACGCGAATACAAGCTGCGATGTGATTCGGAGATTTCGCTTCCAATGGTGGAACGATCTTTTTACAGTCTTCAATCGCCACTGGGCAACGCGGATGAAAGTGGCAGCCCGTTGGAGGATTGATCGGAGAAGGCACGTCACCAGTTAAGATGATACGCTCTTCTTTACGACGCGGATCGGGAACTGGAATTGCTGACATCAATGCTTTTGTGTACGGATGTTTTGGATTTCTATAAAGCTCTTCAGCTTCAGCCATCTCCACAACTTTACCCAAGTACATAACTGCAACATGAGTGGAAACGTGCTCTACGACTTTCAAGTCATGAGCAATAAAGATGTACGTCAAACCCAACTTCTGTTGAAGCTCCATCAACAAGTTCACAACCTGAGCTTGGATAGAAACGTCCAATGCAGATACGGGCTCGTCACACACGATCAATTCAGGGTTCACCGCCAAGGCGCGGGCAATCCCCACACGTTGACGTTGACCACCTGAAAACTCATGTGGGTAACGATTCAAATGCTCACGACGAAGACCCACAAGGTCGATCAATTCATGAACACGATCTTGGCGGTCTTTGGCAGTCGCGCAAAGATTATGGATGATCAATGGCTCTTCAAGTATCGCCCCGATTGTCATGCGCGGATTCAAAGATGCAAACGGATCTTGGAAGATGATTTGCATTTTTTTACGCATATCGCGAAGCTCTTCGCCTTCGATGTGCGTGATATCTTTACCGTCGTAGATGATTTTACCTTCAGTAGAATCATGCAACCGGATCAAACAACGACCCAAAGTGGATTTACCGCAACCAGACTCACCCACAAGACCCAAGGTTTCCCCACGTTTCAATTCGAAAGAAACGCCGGAAACGGCTTTAACGCTTGCAACTTCACGGCTAAAAATACCGCCGTAAATTGGAAAACGCTTAACTAGATTTTCTACTTTCAAAAGAGGAGTGCTCATTCTTATTTAACCTCTTCAGACAACGGGTGGTGGCAGGCAACTTTACGGATGCCGCGGAAGTTTTCCAATTTTGGATAAATCTTACGGCAGTCTTCCTGGGCATACGGGCAGCGGTCTGCGAAACGGCAACCTTCTGGAAGATTGTAAAGGCTTGGAACCATACCTTTGATCGTTTTTAGCTGATCAAGTTTATGACCAGTTTCAAAGTGGGGAATAGAATCCAAAAGACCACGAGTGTATGGATGTTTTGGACGGTAGAAGATGTCTTCAACTGTACCGTACTCAACAACACGACCCGCATACATAACCGCAACTTCTTGGCACATTTCAGCCACAACCCCAAGGTCATGGGTGATTAAGATCATCGCAGCACCGAAGTCCGCTTGAAGTTTGCGCATCAAATCCAGGATTTGCGCTTGGATTGTTACGTCCAAAGCTGTGGTCGGCTCATCGGCGATCAACAAAGATGGATTACAGCTGATCGCAATCGCGATCATCACACGTTGTCTCATACCACCAGAAAGTTGGTGCGGAAATTCGTGGAAACGTTTTTCAGGAGCTGGGATACCAACCTTGCGAAGCATTTCGATCGCGCGTTCGCGAGCTTGAGCTTTCGTCAGATCTTTTTGGTGAAGCAAGATAGCTTCTTCGATTTGATCACCAATGGTGTAAACCGGATTCAAAGACGTCATTGGTTCTTGGAAAATCATCGCGATTTCGTTACCACGAACTTCGCGCATTTGATCGTCAGACAATGTTAGAAGATCTTTGTCTTTGAAAATAACTTTACCGGATTCAATCGAACCTGGTTTTTGAATAAGGCGCATAACAGAAAGTGAAGTTACGGACTTACCGCAACCCGATTCACCCACGATGCCAAGAGTTTGGCCACGTTTTACGGTAAAGCTCACATCATCAACAGCGTAAAAAGAACCTTCGTCCGTTTTAAAACGTGTCTTAAGATTTTGGACATCTAAAAGGATATCACTCACTTGCGTCGTCCCCCGTTCAAAGAAGTTGGGTCGTTATATAGGCCACGCTGCCCCGAGGCAAAGTTTTTTTTCACCCCGGAAAAAGTGCCTGGTTCTTTTTTACGTCTATAGTGCGTCATTATAAAGGAAATAGTGATTCCAAGACCTGAGAGAACTCGTGATAGCCCCTCAAAAAAGCCCTCGGTTCATATTTTTTTAAAAGCTCCGGGGCCGTATAGCCAAATTCAATGGCCAAGGCAGAAACGCCCGCTCTTTGAGCAGAAACCATGTCGGGAATACCATCTCCGACCATCAAGGTATTGGTACGATCGTGACCAGCAAGGCCCATCATGGTATTTAAGGGCAAAGGGCTCGGCTTGCGCTCTTCAAGCGTATCGGCCCCAAAGACATTAATCCAAGGAAAGCGGTCCAAGCCCAAATGCTTTAAAATCGCTTTAGCCGGAAGCTCATTTTTATTAGTGATAATCGCCACTGGTCCTTCGTAAGACCCCAGGAAGCTTTCTACCCCTGGAAAGATACGAGTTCTCGTGAACATTTCTTCCTCATAAATGCGCAAAAATTCCATCTCGAGGTTGATGACCTCTGCCGGGCTCAAATTTTCACCCAAAAACAAGTCCGCTAGAAGTTTTTTCAAACCCTCACCGATGTGGGCGATGACGGTGGCATCATCAAGAATATTCTTGCCGTGGTTACGAAGTGTACGATTTACAGCCACGACGATATCGGGAGCTGAATCGATAAGAGTTCCATCAAGGTCAAATACAAGAAGTGGGCGTTTGTTCATGGCCCACTATACTGCTACCGAATGATCTCGAAATCAACGCGTCGATCAGCGGCAGACTTAATTTGTGTCCCCATGACGTTGGTATCAGCAGCTCCTCGACCAACAGCTTCAATTTTTTCTGCTGGAACCCCTTTGGATATCAAATAACGACGCACATTTTCAGCACGTTGGGCAGACAACCTTTGATTGCGATCGGAATTGCCTGATGCATCCGTCAAACCAGAGATCCGTATTTTTTGAAATGAATCGAGTGAGTTCTTAATTTCTGACGCCATGGTATCCAAAGCTTTTGCCGTCGATGGAGTGATCGCAGCACTTGCGTATTCAAAGCGAATATTTTGCGACAACGTTGAATACCGCACGCTTTGGCGCAAATCGTTGTTTGTATTATAAAGTGGCGACGAAGGGCGCCCGCCGTTAGTTCCATAGGAAGGCCGCGCAGGACGAAGTAAATACTCATCCTCCTCTTTCGTTTGATGGGCACAGGAAATGCCCAGACACAGGGCCAAAACAACAAAACCGATTTGAGACCTTGTTTTCACGACACCCTCCCCCTATATAAAAGACTCTGCTTTTAGGCTAAGAGCCGAGATCAGATGCAGCAAATTAACTTCCTGTTAACTTCCCTTTCGTCCCATGAGAGAATCCCCGCATGCGTGAAAATGTGCTATCGAACAAAGAAGAATATCTGGGCGAACTGTTTTCCAACGAGAGTGAAACCAAGAAACTCTCTCGCCAATTTGCTGAGGAATTGGGCCTGGCCCGCATCAGTGTTTCTCCGGCAGAAGCTCAGTTAATTAAAACCCTCGTGCAAATGCATGGCTGTCGTAAATTTGTCGAGATTGGCACTCTGACGGGCCTTTCCGCGCAGTATCTGTTTGAAGCTTTAACTGATGGCGGGACGCTTTGGACTTTGGAAAAAGACCCGAAGCACGGCGAAAAATCAGCAGAAGTTTTTTCTAAACTCGATCAATCTAAAAAATCCATCAAACTTGTGATGGGAGATGCGCGTGAAGAGCTAGTAAAACTCGAAGCCGAAGGTCCTTTTGATGGCGTCTTTATTGATGGCAACAAAGCGGCCTATATGGATTACTTACTGTGGGCAGAAAAAAACCTGCGCCCGGGAGGCTTGGTTCTTGCGGATAATATTTTCCTGAACGGTTCCGTCTGGGGTGAAACCTCCCAAAGATTCTCTGACAAACAAGTACGCATCATGCGTGACTTTAACCAACGCCTGGCAGATCCAACTCTTTACGATTCTGCCGTTGCGCCCACGTTTGAAGGCCTCTTCATCGGAATCAAAAAACGCTAAGGAGTCCCAATGAGCAATATTGCAGTGTTCGGAACCGGCTACGTGGGGTTAGTAACGGGCGTCTGCTTTGCTGACATGGGACACAACGTAATTTGCATAGACATTGACACCAAAAAGGTCGCGCAACTTCGCGAGGGAAAATCCCCTATCTATGAACCGGGCCTGGAAGAACTCTTAGAACAAAACATAGCCTCTCAACGTCTGCAATTTTCCACTTCGTCTCAAGACGGCATTTCGAAATCTGATATTATTTTTGTGGCGGTAGGAACTCCTCCCCATGAAGATGGCTCCGCCGACGTCGATACTGTACTGAAAATCACCGCAGAAATCGCGACTCATCTTGAGAGCTATAAAGTTATTGTCATCAAATCCACTGTTCCCGTTGGCACCTGCGCGAAAATCAAAAAACAGATTGCCGATATTTTAAAAGAACGTCACAGCACCGTGGAATTCGATGTCTGTTCAAATCCAGAGTTTTTTCGCGAGGGATCCGCTTTAGAGGACAGCTTAAAACCAAGCCGAGTCATTGTCGGAACTGATTCTGCGAAGGCAGCAGAGGTTCTACGGGATCTTTATGAGCCCTTTTTAAACGGCAACCCTTTTTTACTTATGGACTTTCACTCCAGTGAAATGACCAAGTACGCGGCTAACGCTATGCTGGCTGCGCGAATCAGTTTGATGAATGAGTTTTCCAGAATTTGCGAACACACCGGAGCGGATATCGAAGCGGTCCGCAAAGGGCTGGGAGCGGATCCACGTATTGGACCACAGTTTTTGTTGTCTGGACTTGGTTACGGAGGCAGCTGCTTCCCCAAAGACCTTCGCGCTTTGATTCGCACCGGGGAAAACCTCTCTGAAGATTTACAAATCCTGAAGGCCGTTGAAAAAACCAATGCGCATCAACAGAGACATTTCTTTAATAAAATTCAAAAGCATTTTAAAAGCGATCTCAACGGGAAAGTCATCGCCGTCTGGGGCGCTGCTTTTAAACCTGGGACCGATGATATTCGAGAAGCTCCGGCATTACGCCTCGTGGAAAAAATCCTTACGGCTGGCGGCCATGTTCGTCTCTATGATCCTATCGCTTTAGACGCAGCTAAAAAATATTTTAATGATTTAAAAAATCTGCACTTTATCGAAGATCAATATGAAGCCCTTCAAGATGCCGAAGCTTTGATCATTGCGACGGAATGGAAAATATTCCGTGAGCCTGCCTTTGAGAAAATGAAAGACCTTTTAAAAAACCCAGTCATTTTTGACGGCAGAAACATTTTTCCGCCTAAAAAGATCAAGGAAAAAGGTTTTACTTACTATTCCGTCGGACGCCCCTCTTAAGGGTTTTGTTCTAAATACCATTTCTGCATATGCTGAAGTCCGTCTTGCAAAGAAACATGTGGTTTCCAACGAAGCCCGTCTTGAGCTTTTTGAATATCTGGTTTGCGACGAGGAGGATCTTCTTTGGAAATCGGCGAATAGACAAAATCTTTCCCAGGCTTCTGGAAAAGATTGCGAATAATTTCTGCGACTTCTTTAATTGTGATTTCGGCTGGATTGCCAATATTGATCGGCTCAATAAACGTACTCAAAGTATAGCGATAGATGCCTTCGACCAAGTCGCTAACGTAACAGAAGCTTCGAGTTTGAGTCCCGTCACCATAAAGAGTCAGAGCTTCGCCTTTTTTTGCTTGGACTAAAAAGTTAATAATCACTCGCCCATCTGCCGGGTTCATTCTTGGGCCATAGGTATTAAAAATCCGCACCAAACCATGTTGCGTCCCCAAACGTTGGTTGTGGGCATAAATCAAGGCCTCACCAAAACGTTTCGATTCGTTATAGCAACTGCGCGCACTGAAGGAGTTTACAAATCCCCAGTCTTCTTCTTTTTGCGCGTCCTTGGATGAAACGCCATAAACCTCACTGGTGGAAGCAAAAACCACCCGTGCCCCAACTGTGTCAGCGAAAGTCATCGCCTTATTCAGTCCCGTCGAATTGACCGCCAAGGTTTCCAGATTCAATTGTTGATATAGCGGAGGCGATGCCGGCGAAGCGAAATGTAAAACATACTGAATCGATTTCTGAAAGACCTCGGGCACAGCCTGAAGCCAAGAATTCCAATCTTGTACGACATCGGCTTCGATAAAAAAGAGCTTTTGATCTTTTTTAACCGCTAAAGACTCTAAAAATTCTCGGTTGCTACGACTGCCCGTACAAAAATTATCAACCGCAATGACGTTGTATCCCTCTTGCAGGAATTTTTCACTTAGGTGAGATCCTAAAAATCCTCCAGCCCCCGTGACTAATACCGTCTTCATGGCGATGACTCCTTCTTAGAAGAAAAATCCATCTTAGATGCCGGCTGCCCTCGTTACAACAAAGTTTGCCATATGCCGCAAGGAATGCTTAGCTTTAGAGGCATGAGCGATAGTTCGAAAGATTCCCCATTTGATGTTCTCGCACAGCGTCTCTACCGTGGCGTGTTTCAAGCCTATTCTCGCTTCTTTACGTCCATGCCAGTTTCTTTATGGTATCGCAACAGCCTGCGCTTAAACTATTTAACTCCGTTATTAAGTGACATCGACGTGTCCTTTGATTGCGGCGAATTAAGTGATGCAGATGTTTGTAAAATTCAAAACCGCCATAATCGGATCAGAAGACTCTTTCTTCGGGTTGGCGAAGCGAACTTTTACGTTCGCCGCCATAAGGACTTTATTCAGAAATACGCAAACCCTTTGGAACTTGCCAGAGATCCTGATCTTTTGGGAAATTACGACATCAGGATCAAAGACAATCCCTTGCTCGAGGCCCATAAATTTGTATTTGCAGCCCGGTCGTTGAATTCCGATAAACACAACCTGCGTAAAAGACCCTCTTTACGACTTAAAAAATGGAACTTCCACCTCAGAAGCCTGGGGTTCCAAGAGGTGACCTCACTCGAGAGAGAATCCTTAAGTGCACTTTTAAACGAAAGGATCTTTTCTGCAAAGTCCTCGCTACCTTATGCGGAAATACTCCAAGGTCTTTTAAATAACAAGATGGACGCTCGGGCACCGGTTTGGCTTTTAGAAAAACAAACCAGCTTGGCATTTTTCTTACTGTGTCCAATTCAATGGCTTGCGATCGTTGCCAAGCAATCTGACTTTAAAAAATGCCTGCCCCAATTGACGGCTTTGAATCCATTCGAGCAACAGATCGCTTTTTGTCATATTACTTGGGAAATCTCGGCTCTACTAACTCAGTTCACCTGGGCACAGAACCCAGAGCAATACAACCAGCACCTCAAACGGTTGATGCAGGTTTGTCGCCTAACGTCGCCTTACAACTATCAAGAACTGCTCCAAGATCTTTTGAAACTAGGGCTTAATCCAAGCACGGATCTTTTTACTGGCTTAGATGCTGCGACAATTTCGCCGACCTACTGCAAACAAGTGTTTACGAACATCGATATCGATACAACAGGTGCTTTACGGATATGCGAAAGAGACGAAGATCTGACGAGTGCTTCCGACCTGAATTCTTTTTCGCTCTCTCAGCTAAGACAGAGTCCCGAAAGACTTTCTTTGCAAAAATCTATGCTAGCCGGAGAAAAGCACCCCCACTGCGAACGATGCTATCAAGATGAAGATTTGACCAATTTTTCTCATCGCATTTTATCAAATCGGGGCATTCATTTAGAATCACCCACCCAAGCTCGTTTAAAATTGGGCAAAAGTTGCGAACTCATGTGTTTTAAGTGCTCAGCCGGAGCATCCAGTTCTTGGGAAAAGTTTTTTTCTAAAACCCCGAATACGGATTCAATCAACTGGTACATGAAGCCAGAGTTTTGGTTGGACTTTGAAAAAATTCTTCCCCAGTTAACCACTATTAATTTGTCTGGCGGAGATGCTCTTTCATTTGAAGGCCACCATACATTTTTACAACGCATCATCGACTCCGGAAATGCCAAACATATCGAGCTTATCTACCATACAAACGGGCAACGAGATATTCATCCATTCTTTGCTCTTTGGAATCTCTTTAAAAACGTTAATATAGTAATCGTTTTGGATGGCGTGGGCGAACGAAACAACTATCTCAGACCTCCCTCCTCTTGGAGTAAGATCCAAGAAAATATCCAGATCTTAGATAACTCACCCGATTTCATAGATGGGACAATTAGCTTTGCAGTTCATGCACTGAATGCCTTTTATCTATTGAATGAATTGCGTTGGCTGAAATCTCAATCTTTTAAAAA
The DNA here is from genome assembly GCA_046070625.1 of Bdellovibrio sp. Lineage (GTDB taxonomy): Bacteria > Bdellovibrionota > Bdellovibrionia > Bdellovibrionales > Bdellovibrionaceae > Bdellovibrio. The sequence goes on from JBJTMR010000241.1 coordinate 18,740, forward strand.
GATTAACGTCCCCAAAACAGGAATCGCATTATTGATGCCACAATATACGAACGACTTCCGTTCTTTACAGGCCTGCCCTGCAAATCTTAAATCGGAGATAGAAAAAAACCTAAGGACTGCCCTTGAAGAAAACCTTGCCTCTCAAGACGAAATTTTGAGTCTGATTGGTTTTATGAAATCCCAGGACACCTTTGATGGCAGTGCTATCAAGAGAATACAAATCCTGGACAAAATTCATCAGACGGATTTTTACAAATCACTTCCCGAGATCGCGGGCTATTTTTGATTTAAAGCAGAGCAAAAATTGCGCTTTTTCAATCGGTGGCCAATCCCCCAGCAAAGTTCTTATCAACGTGGCTGCGGATCGTAAACCTTCAGCGTCTAAAGCCTGCAAATAGAAATAAACTATTTTCTTACGCTCTTCCCAGCTCATTTGGGTTAAAGAAAGCTCCACAGGCTCTAACAGACAATTTAGATTCAAACGAATGTCATTCTTCTTTCTAAACTCAACAATCTCAGGAACCTCCTGCCAGTTCCCTTTCTGAATCACTACATGAACCGTCAATCCCAAAGCACTTTGCCCCTTACTCAGGCGCTCTGCCTCATAGGCTTTAAGGCGGGTAAAATTCTCTAAAACTTTTTCCAACGATCCTTTGCGACGAATCTTTTGATAGTTCTCTGAATTAAAGCTGTCGATACTTAGACTGAAGGTTTTAATGGGTATCTTATCCAGATAGCTGCGAATATAATCGTTCAAAAGCCAATTACCGTTCGTGGTGAAACTCCAGATCACGTCAGGACTAATTTTCGTCACAAGATCAATCAAACGAAACGTATCTTTTTGCAAAAAGGGCTCGCCAGAGAACGTATCAATCTCTTTAAGGTGCGGAATAATTTCCTTTTCCAATTTTGGCCAAAAATCAATTTGATCATAGAAGCCGTTAGGGAACTGCCAGATGTGGCACATCACACATTCTAGGTTGCAATAGCCATTGAAATTCGGAGTGATCCGAATCGGCGACCGACTTTGAACTTCATTAAACTCGATAAAAGGAAGCAATTCCGCAGTATCAGCGCCTAAGTGACAAAGATCTCTTTCAACTTCCACAGCACAGGTCTTAACATTGCCCGTCAAAAATTCACGACGAATGCCTTTGAGGGTTTCGCCATTCCAGATTTCTTCATACGTCTGCGTACGCATATCTCCGATTGTAAAATCAGTCCCCTTCCTTCGACACATACAGACTTTGCCGTTGGCTTCAAATAACAGCGTGGAAAAGGGCACAGGACAAAAGCTCTCGGGAAGCCCCTTGCTTTTATAAAAATCGAGAACATCCTGCGGAGATAGCTGTTTTCTCATAATGAATTGTGTATCATCTGCCTATGCAAAGCACAACCTCTGCTGTCAAGGGCACTCAGGAATACTCATTCAAAGCGGTTGAAATTGAAATCAATCATGATTGCAATCGCACCTGCGCTTATTGCCCTAACTCCATGACAGAGAGAAAACATCAGGGTCGCATGACCGAGTCTTTGTTTCGCCAAATCTTAGGTGAACTTAAGCAACTCAATTATCAAGGTCGCATTTCCTATCATTTTTATAACGAGCCCCTGCTATCACCAGATTTAGATAAGTTTGTTCTTCTAACAAAAGAATATCTGCCTCAATGTCGGATCGAGATTTTCACAAACGGCACTCTATTGAACGAAGCACGTCTTTTAGATTTGATCACCCGAGGCGTGGATAAATTTACCGTAACTAAACATCACAGCACTAAAGAATATCCTTTCGAGGATCTTCTCAAAACCTTATCACCTGAAGTGCGCGACAAAATTAAATTCCAACACTACAAAGATCTGATCTTAACAAGTCGCGGTGGTTTGCTGGGGATTGGCTATAAAGAAGAAAAGCCCCCTTTGAATCTTCCCTGCTTTATTCCATCTATGGTTTTGATTGTCACTGTGAACGGAAATGTCGTTCCCTGTTACGAGGACTATAACGAAGAAAACTTCATGGGAAATCTGAAGGATAAAAGCCTTATGGAAATTTGGCATTCCGACAAGTATCGCCAGTTCCGCAAGGACCTCCAACAACGAAAACGGGATGCCTATCCCGTTTGTCGCAGCTGCAATTGCCGTATGATCATCATGTAGATTTAATCGGAATTACCAGACTTTATGGTCACTCGGACCGCACATGATCAAACCATTCTTCATGCCAACCATGGTTCTGAAGGTGCTCGGCTGCCCCGGCTGTGGACAGGTTTGCGTGCTAAAGGTGGTGACGCAATTGCCATTCACACACAATTTGGTATAATCACAAACCCCGGTCATTGGATTGAATGTTCCACCATTTGTGCTGCAAATATTGTCATCAGTGAAGTCATAACCATAACAAAGAGACACTTTGCCCGCCGCATCGGGAACTACAGAAATAGGGATATCTAAGCCTTCAGTGATAGTCCCATTAGCCTTCGCTCGATTATACTGAACGCGAATCGTCGCTGCTTTCCTGGTGAAGGGAACATTCGGTGTCGTGGAGAAAAACCGAATATTCGTAACCTGCAACCAATCTCCGGCCGCATTCCCGATTCTTGTCGGGTTGGCACCTGCAGAGGTAACAATAACGTTACCCTGATTATCTTTAATCCCCGCCGCAATACTGGTAGCTCCAGCCACTGTTGTTGGGATCAGCATGCCCGTCAGCGTATTAGTACAACCACCTTTATCGCGCACGGCGATCGTGGCTGTTGATTTCAAGTCCTGCTTATTCATCAACTGCACAACATTTCGTTGTTGCTCAGCCATTTGGCGAAACATCTCCGCAATTCCAAGCGAAACGATCCCCATAATTCCTATGGCGATAAGAACCTCAACAATGGTGAAACCCTTATTATTGCTGGCAATTCTTTTCATGGATTTCAAAAACACTCCGGCATCCCAAAAATTGAATGAATTAACCCTAAATATAGTATAGGGGCTTAGGTGAAAATAGAAAATCCCAAAAACCTCGACTTTTGCCCGACCAAGGAAGTAAGTTTCTAGTCATGCGAAAAAGTAGAATCTGCGCAGCGATCGCGCTTATAATTGTTATTACATCAGTCTCAAAAGCAGATACCCAACTTCCATGCACAATTCTTAAAACGAAACGCATATTCGATGGATCAAAATGGAACAGAACAGACATGCAGATTCTTATCGAGGGCGATGTCATCAGTTCCATTTCACCTGATCTCCAAAAATATCGAACGCATTGTCCGCAAATCAACCTGGACCAATTCGCTGTAACACCGGGTCTCATCGACACTCACACGCATGTTTTTCTTGAAGACACAAACTACGGAAATGAATTTTCAAAGGTTGCTCTAGCGCACGCACTTATGAAGCCAGAGACCCGTATTAAGATTGCCCGCAACAACGCCAGAGCTCTTCTTTATTCTGGTTTCACCAGCATAAGAGACCTTGGGAATTCCGGAAATTTTCTCGATGCCCAATTGAAACAAGAACAAATAGAAAATCCCAACAAGCCTCTTCCAAGAATATTCATCTCCGGACCTGGATGGGCTACAAAACGTGGTCAACTGCCAATGTCTGCAGAAAATTCGTTGGCAATCACAGAATACACCAGCATTTCGCCAGATATCCAGAACGAAGACATCGACCGTTTAGTTCAGGAATATAAAAGCAAAAATGTAGATACGCTAAAACTGTATGCCGACAACGATCCCGAAAAAGGCGACCTATCGTTAGCAACCCTCACAAGAATCACTGAAGCCGCTCAAAAAAATAACATGCCCGTGGCTATCCATGCATCTACTCTGGCAACATCACGATCGGCAGTTCTGGCCGGGGCCCAAAGTTTAGAACATGGCTTCGAAGTCGATGATTCTCTTCTTAAAGAAATGAACAAACGACAAAGCTTTCTCGTGCCAACAGGCATTGATCAAGCGACTTGCCTTAAAATTCAATCTCATAATTCCGCCCCTGAATACAAATCCTGCCAAAGATATCTCAAAAGCTTTAGCGGACGACTGATGGCCGCCCACAAGGCTCAAGTTCAAATCGCTTTTGGTTCTGATATGTATATGATCTTCAAAAAGGGAGATCGTGGCATAAACTCAATGAGCAGCCTTTTCTCTTACAATGAGGGCGGCCTCAGTCCTAATGAAACTTTGAAAAGTGCCACATCAACGGCAGCTAAACTTCTTCGCCGAGAAGACTTGGGAGTTATCCGGGTGGGTGCGAAAGCTGACATCGTCGCCTTCAACGGCGATCCCGAAAAGGACATCCTTGCCCTTAAAAAGATATCTTTCGTCATGAAGAACGGACATATTTTTTGTAGGTCTGAAAAATCATGCAAAAAATAACTCTCAACTTTTACAATGTCTGGGTATCGATATCCAGTAGCACTCCTGAAGTTCTCGACAGAGTTCAGAAAGACTTCGCCTTCTTTCTGACCCACGAAACAGCTCCGACCGAACATTTACAGATCCACACAAATTTTGAAGCTTTTGATACAGGTTTTCTCAAGAGATTGAAAAAACAAAAAAGCTCGAATTGCGATATGTATGATGATTTCCCCGTCCGCTGGAATGACTATTTTGGGAAAGCACTTGTGCGATTCGACTTTTCCAAAGAATCCGCAACGATATACTCTCAAAATATAAATGCCCTTCATGAAATTATCTACTTGGTGACTTTGTCGCGTGTGGGAAAAGCCTTGGACCTCCGAGGGTTTCACCGAATTCACGCAATGTCGGCAATTATTAAAAATGTTAGCGTGATTTGCAGTATGCACATGGGAAATGGGAAAACGTCTTTTCTTTTAGAAAGCCTGAAAGACGCGAACACTGTTTGGCTATCAGACGACTCCCCTTTGATTGCTCGAAGTGGCCAAGCGTTTAGTTTCCCTCTCAGAATCGGAGTCACTTCCTCCTGGTTGGAACAGCATCGCGCATCTTCCCCTCACTTGGATTTTTCGCAGATGTACGAAATTGAGCGCATGAAGTACGGAAAAAAATACCTTCTTCCTATCGGAGCCATCTCGAACCCGATTTCCGCTAAGTCCGTTGCCCCTCAACTTATCCTTCTGGGAGCAAAAAACGCCTCCGCCTGCCAGGTGAAATCAATTTCCGCGTGGCGAGCTTTCCCAATTTTATTTTTAAATTTGGGCATCGGATTGGGATTGCCCATGATGCGTGAATATTTTTTTGAACCGGGACTGAAGAGCCCCGTGAACATTATAAAAATATTTTGTTCGCGAATGCTTACGGTTCTGCGTTTAATGCGAAACGCTCGTTTTGCTTATGCTCAATTAAGCCCTGATCCGAGCCATAACTTGAAAGTTTTTTGTAGCTTTCTGGAAACTAATTTCCCACAGCAGTAAATTGTGCCGTATAAAAATCCCCAGCCGTAAGAAAATACGATTACAACCTGATAAAAAAACACCAAGGGCCAAAGCGAAATCATCTTTTGGGAAAAAGCCAACCAGCCTGCAAAAAACACGCTACTAAGCCAGTATCCAAGGTATACCGCGATAATGGCAGGCGGCATGAATGGTAAAAACAAAGTACACAGAAGCAAAAATGACGGCAACGAAAAGATATTCTTAAAAGATCCCGGGTACAAAAAAATACTTTTTACTCGATAATAACCACTGTTGAAATTGGCTCGAAACAACTGAGTTAGTTTCTTTTTTCTTCGATGATAGACTTTGAGCTGAGGCACATAAATCATCACTTCCTGGCGCAACCGATAAAGCAGAACATTTTCTTCATTACGCCAGAATCTTCCGTCAAACAGGAATCCTTTTTCCGAAAAAAATTCCCGTCGAATCCACAGATTACAAAGGATCAGTGATCTTTCATCAGCCTTTCGGGAAGTACCCCTCGAGCGCATCCCACCATGACGCAAACACGTTGGCCCCGTTACAAACGGTGACTGCAATGCTAGCCCAATACTTTGCTCCTGCGGACCAGCATCTGGAAACGTACTATCTGGCCCGCCAAGAATCTGCGCCTCAGGATACTTCAACAACGCCTGATGAGCGTAATCAAAATACCCGTCACTGATACAAGCATCGTCATCAAGAAAGACAATAAATTCGCCGGTTGCATGCCTTAAACCAGCGTTACGGGCCTCTGCTGGGGAAATGTCATCACATTGAACCACATGAACTTGCGGATGCTGCTCTAGAACATTTTCCGTTTCAGAACAGCAAGCATTCACCACCACAATGATTTGTGCTTGAAAAGACGATCGTACCGCTGTCAGAGCTTGTAAACACTTTCGCAAATCTTCTGCGCGATGATGAGTCAAAATAAGTATTGAAATATTTCGCAACAAAATCTTCACCTTCTTGTGAAGCCGTGCTTCAATTCTAAGGAAAGGTTAAATAAATTCTTATGAAATCCTATCAAAGCATCTATCATCGCGCGAAGAGTTTTTTTGTATCTCCCTTGGGATTTCCGCTAAGTGCAATTCTATTTATAGTCTTGGCCGTATACATCCAGTCTCTGGCCTATGGCTTTTTCGTCTTCGATGATGACTTTCACCTTCTCAGCAACCAACGCATCCAAAACAATGTCCTTTCCGGACTAGCTTGGATATGGTCTCACTCGATGATGCCTGTCACTTACACCGTTTGGTCTTTAGTAGGACAACTGAACAACTTTACAAACCCTATCCCTTTTAGAATGCTGTCCATTGGGCTCCACATTGCCAACTGCGGCATCTTGTATGTGTTTTTGACTAATTTCTTCAGTTACTTCTGGAAAGACGTTCGAAGTCAGGCAGCCATTCAAAAAGCAGCCTTTTTTGGAGCCGTTCTCTTTGCCGTTCACCCTGTTCATGTTGAAAACGTTGTCTGGGTGTCTGCCACCAAAGATCTCTTAAGTACCTTCTTTTTCTTGAATGCTCTTAATTACTATTGGAAAGATCGAAACTCATCAGCAGCGCCTTCATTTGAAAAGACCGTCGTGACTTTTTTCCTTATCAGCCTTGCGGCGCTTTCAAAACCTACCGCTTTGGCGACACCGCTGCTTCTGATAGTTTTAGACTTAATTGTCTTTCGTTATACGATTAAACGTCTTGCTCTGATTTATGGAGTCTTTGTTGCCTGTTGCTTTTTGGGCTTCCTCAACCTGAAATACCTCATTCCACCCTCGACAATCGAATTTTCACCGTCGTGGCCTTGGCGCTTCGTGGTCGCCCTGAATGCTTTTAAGGTTAACTTTTACAAACTGATTATTCCTTTTAATTACTATTTTGATTACGGCTATAGCACGATCAAGATTATTAAAAACGCTCAACTATCAAACATCAGCATTGCTATAGATCTCGCTTTTTTTGTGGTTTTGACCGGTTTAGCTTGGGCATATCTAAAGAGACAACATAACAAGGTCTTTTTCTTAGCCTTCGTTTTTCTGCTTGTTCTTTCAATTCCAAGTTTGGGACTTATCCCCTTCAGCTTTCAAACGATATCAACAGTTGCAGATAGATTTCTCTATTTGCCGTCGATTGCGGTGGCCATTCTTTTAGGAAATATTTTTTTGAATTATGAATCTTTGAAAAAGTTTACGATAGGTCTTTATGTGGTGCTCTTTCTGGTGGCGGGAGTTGCCTATCACCAAGTGCAATACTGGGAAAACTCTATCACGCTGCTTGAGTATTCTTTGAAACAAAATCCTGGCTCTTACTATATGAGAATCGCTCTGGCACAAGCCTATGAAAATGATGGTCAGGTGGAAAAAGCGGACCAACTACGCGCAACGGCCCATATCTATAAAGAAATGTAGAGCGTTCTCTATTTCTCCAGACTGGTACAGGCTGTCTTATTTCCCAGTTCACAAGCTTTTATAATTAGTTTTTTTTGTAATTCAGGGTTTTTTCCCTCGTGTGAATCCGTAGAGTTTTTTCCTATGGATAGTAAGCAAGCTGTCACCTTGCCTTCAGATAAGCATGATTTATTCAAAGCTTCGACTTTGTCATCGGAGACCTCTTCTCCGATACGAAGACACGAAGTTTGGTCACCCAGATCACAGGCCTTTAAAAGATACTCAGATTGCTGAGCATACTTTTCCTGAAAAGAACCTTGCCCCGCCACATACAGACAGTCCTGAGCACTGCCCTGCTTGCATTTGCCTTTGGAAGCTTTAATTTCCTCGTCAGTCAGCAAGTAACCAACACTGATACAGGCTTCAGTCAGACCGTTCTTACACCCATAGACATTCCATTGCTTGGCTTGGCTTTTATCATTGTTTTCATAATAGTACCCAGAAAGGCTTACGCATTTGTGTAGCTGACCGCTTTCACATTCCCGACGAGCTTGATCTGCGTCATTGGAGTTCATTAGTTTTCCGACATCACCACAAGCTTCGATATCAACATCCGGAGGACGACAAGCCTTTTGGTAAAATTTTAAAGCTGATGCTTTGTCTCCTTGAGACTCCTTCAGCTCCGCCAGCTCGATGCAGGCCTCATTAAATTTTTCATCACATGCTTTTTCCTTAGCGACTATTGGAGAATCCATAACGGGGGTATTTGCGACATCCGTTTTCGGGGGCGTGGACGTAGGCGTAGGCTGTTCATTTACGGGAGTCGGAGATCCACAAGATGGCCCGACACAAGGCTCTTTCTTGTCATCAGAAAGATGTTGACTGAGAGTGACACCTTCACCTGCCGCTTGTTCAGATGAAGCTTTAATCTGCTGATTCCCATTCTGCCCTTTTTCTTGATGCAACGTTTTCAAACGAGTCAGGCCAAATACACCAAGAAGTGCAACCAGAATGATCGAAACATACTGTTTCTTTACCCACTCGATCATCGTAACTCCCTTACAGATACGTTAAAAACCGCGTCATGAGGAACAAACTGTGTTTTGTCTTTATTCACCCAAAAAACTGTAGTTTGATCATCCCTATGCCTACGGACCGACACGATTTATCCATCTTAATTCCAATCTACAATGAGGTCCAAACTCTTTCCAAACTCTTGCTTCTAATTGAAACGACACCTCTTCCTTTGTCGTATGAACTAATTCTTGTTGATGCCGGCAGCACCGATGGCTCCCGCGAAATCATTCAAGCGAAAATTGGCCACAATGGATGCAAAGTCATTATGATGCCCCAAAAAAGTGGAAAGGGGCTGGCTGTCCGCACCGGTCTTGCTCAAGCCTCGGGACGAATTATCATTATTCAAGATGGCGACCTTGAATATTCCCCCTCCGATTATCCAGAGTTGCTAAAACCATTACTGAACGGAACTGCTGACTTTGTGATCGGAAGCCGCGTTCTGAAAGCTCAAACATGGCGTTTTCGCACGAAAGACAGATTTAACTTTCACCTTTGGACCATAGACCTAGGTGGCAGGTTTCTGAAAAGCATTTTTTGTACCCTCTTTAGAGTCAAAATGTCCGACCCGCTCACGATGTTTAAAGTTTTTCGCCGAGAACATATCAAAGTCGATGAGCTCAAATGCAATAGCTTTGATTTTGACTGGGAGCTCCTCTGCAATCTAATAAATAACAATTTAAAGTTTGTCGAAGTTCCTGTTTCTTACAGTGCACGCACTGTGAGTGAAGGAAAGAAGCTGCGCGCCTCTGTCGAAGGATTCAAAGCTCTGTGGGTTATGTTCCAAGCATTTTATGATGGAAGAAAACCCGTCCTACAAAAAATCCCAGACCTTCAGGCGGTCGAAATTGAAATTAATCATGCGTGCAATCGTCGCTGCTCTTATTGTCCCAACTCTGTTGAAGAGCGCAAAACCAAGGGACGCATGTCTCGCGAACTTTATCTCAGCATTGTTGAACAACTTGCGGGGATCTCTTTTTCTGGACGAATCTCCTATGACTTTTACAACGAGCCCTTACTGCATCCTGATCTTTTATACTTCGTAGAGCAAACTAAGATCCGACTGCCTGATGTTTCCATTCATCTCTATTCCAATGGCACGCTTCTGTCCGAGGAAAAATTCAAAGCCCTTTCGTCTGCTGGTATCGATCTTTTTGTGATCACCCGCCACGAGGAAGACATCGGCAAGGATCAATATACTTTTGCAAAAGTCTTCGATCAACTCACTGCAGACCAAAAACTCAAAGTCCGTTACCGTGATCATACGGATTTGCACTTGGTGAATCGCGGCGGCATTCTGACTCATCTGGGTAAGGATGGGCTCCCCCTTCACCCCTGCCACCTTCCAAGTCATATGCTGACAATTACAGTCGATGGCCGAATTCTTTCGTGCTTTGAAGATTTCAGAGAAGAACAAGTTTTTGGGGATCTTAAAACCCAAAAACTCATCGACATCTGGGAGACGCCCTCATATATTTCCTTCAGAAAAGATCTCAAACGTGGACTTCGCCATCTTCATTCTCCCTGCCGCAACTGTAACCGCAAAGAAGTCCTTCCTCCTTTTGGAGTTTAAAATATGTATCAAATAGGCGATGAAGAAATTGAAGCACTAAAAAAACTTTTCGCGAAGAAAAGATTCTATCGTTATCACCCCAAAGAACCGACAGAGTGTGATCAATTTGAAGCCGAATTCGCAAAATGGATGGGCAGCTCTCACGCTTTGATTCTGACCAGTGGAACCAACGCTCTTTTAACCGCTTTGCTTTCTGTCGGAATTTCACCGGGTGATGAAGTTCTTATCCCGGCATACACCTTTATTGCTACGGCGGCGGCTGTCGTCCAAGCGGGCGCCATTCCCGTCTTGGTGAATATCGACAGCAATCTTGGTATGGATCCCCAAGATGCGAAGAGCAAAATCACTCCGCGCACAAAAGCCATGATCCCAGTCCACATGGATGGTTTAGCGGCTAACATGTCTGCACTCCTTGAAATTGCAAAAACGAAAAATCTTGCGGTGATCGAAGATGTCGCGCAAGCCGTCGGCGGGTCATATCAAGGAAAGGCCTTAGGCTCTATGGGAGTCTTTGGTTGTTATTCTTTTAACGAAAATAAAAATATCTCCTGCGGTGAAGGCGGAGCTCTTATCACGAATGACAGAAAACTCTATGAACGAGCTTTCTGCCTGCATGATGCTCCCGTGCAATTTAGCCCCTCACGCAAAGATTTCTTTCAAGAGATCACTCCATTTTTAGGTTTTTCAATGAGAGTTTCGGATATTCAGGGTGCTTTGATGCGTGTGCAACTTTCACGTTTGAATAACATTCTGAAATCTCTGCGCGAAAGAAAAAAAATCTATGTGGACCACTTAGCCGGGATCAAAGACGTGCAAGTCCTTTTGGGTCACTGCTCTGAAGGCGATTGTGCTTCATCACTTCATTTGCAATTCTCTGACCCAATTCAAGCAATGACTGTTGGCAAAACTCTTCGCGAGGCGGGTGCCCTTTTTGCTCCTGTCACGACCCGCCCCGCCCATGCGGGATGGAAATGGATGCATTTATTCGCAGATCATGCGCATATTCAGCCATCACGAAATCCTTTTTTGAATAGCACGGAAGAATACAGCTATGTAACATCTGATTACCTGCAATCCATAGATGTGCTAACCAAGACTGTGAAAATGGATTTGAATATTGATTTATCCCTCGAAGAGACGGCTCAACATGCGCTCACGATTCGCGAGAAGCTCTTATGAGTTCTCTTTTTCAATACGTTTTTGAAAATGGCAACGGATTTTCTAAGCGGGACTTGGAAGCGACTTCGCCTCTGCAGAATAACGAGGTCTTGATAAAACCCAAATATGTCGGTATTTGCGGAACAGATCTTTACCTCATGAAAAAAATGACGACTGCACTTCATCTCGGTCATGAGTGGCTTGGGGAAGTTATCGCCTGTGGTTCTCAAGTTATCGATTTTTCAGTCGGTGATGTGGTCACCGGAACTGGTCACTTCGCCTGTGGTACGTGTACTGATTGTACAAACCAAAAAAGCAACTTGTGTTCTCACGCTGTGCATTTTAGCTCAGACAAAATTGGAGCCTTACGCAGCGAGTTTAAGGCTCCCGATCATCAACTTCATAAAGTTGCTTCGCCGTTAAAGAAATCTCAAGTCTTGCACGAAATTTTTGCCGTGGGTGAGCAAGCCTATTCGTTGCTTGAAACTCACCTGCAACAACAAGAAAATCCGGCAGTTCTTATTCTGGGTGCTGGCCCCATTGGCCTAAGTATCGCTGAAACGCTGAAGAGCTATAATATTTCCGTCATCCTAGTCGAAAAAAATATCTCTCGCGTACAGCGCGCTCGCACCTTGGGGCTTAGCGCGTTTTCCCTTGGTGAGGCTCTGCTCAGTGCAGAGTTTAAGTCAGCTCACAGCCTTCTTGTGGATACCACCAATGACTACAGCGAGGACCTCGGTGGATTCCGCTTACTTCCTTTCTTTGCTAAGAAAGAATTTACAGCTCTTATTGTTGGAAAGTATTTACAGCCACAAAGTCTCTCTGCACAATACAACTCCATGGCGGGTCAACTGATTTGGATGAGAGGCGTCTCAAATAAGATCATGAAAAAAAGCCTCCCCCGTTGGACATCGAAACTTGATTCTCTGGCAGAAACATTTATTAGCCATACATTTTCCATAGATCAGCTCAATGAAGCTTTTCAGATGGCACAGGACAAATCGCAAAGTCTCAAGGTCGTTATTGCTCTCAATGAGTAATTTGGATATGTTCTTTATATGAGGATTTCATCTTGAAAATAGCGCTTATCCGCCCCCCTTACGTTATTCCATTTCACTCTGTGTATGGGCACAAAGGAGTTCCTCCTTTGGGGGTGGTTTATCTTGTTTCCTCTCTGAAGTCAGATGGTCATGACGTCACATGCATTGATGCCTTCGCTGAAGCGATGGATCAATTCACACGTATTGATAATACGGACTTAATGGCCAATGGCTTAACCACTGAAGAAATTCTTAATCGTATTCCTGCTGACGTGGATATGATCGGCGTTTCTTGTATGTTTTCAAATGAATGGATTAACTCAAGCCGTCTGATTAGAGCCCTAGGTGAACGATTCCCAAATGTCTTCTTATCTTTGGGTGGTGAACACGTCACTGCGGATACAGAGTATATTTTAAAACAATATCCTGAAGTTCATTGCTGTATTCGTGGCGAAGGTGAAGAGAAAATCCGCAGCCTTGCTATGGCCGTTGCCAATGGCGAAAAAGATCCTGCGAAAATTGATGGCGTCACCTATCTAAATCGCTCCACTGGCGAAGTTATCACCAATCCATTCTCTTATAGAATCAAAGAAATCAACGAACTACCTCCACCTGATTGGGAAAGCATTCCACTGCGAAACTTCCTTGATAGAGGAATGGGCATGTCCATGCAGGGCAAACGCTCCATCCCCATGTTGCTTTCACGTGGTTGTCCCTATCGCTGTACGTTTTGCTCCAATGAAAATATGTGGACTCCCAAATGGATTCCACGCGAAATCGACTTAGTGATTCCGGAAATCAAATCCTATATCGAAAAGTACAAAATTGAGCATATCGACTTTTTCGATTTAACAGCGGTCGTAAATCGTAATTGGACCATTGCATTCTGCAAACGCATGATCGCAGAAGACCTTGGCATCACCTGGGCTCTGCCTTCAGGAACTCGCTCTGAGGCGTTAGACCTTGAAGTATTATCCCTTTTACGTCAAAGCGGTTGCACGAAGATCACTTACGCTCCTGAGTCCGGATCACTGAAAATGTCCAAAGCAATTAAGAAGAACGTGAATCTTAAAAAAATGTTGGGCTCCATGAAAAACGCTGTCGATCTGGGACTGATCGTTAAAGCTAATATTATCTTTGGGTTCCCAGATGAAGATATTCGCGACGTTTTCTGGAACTTTGTGTTCATTGTGAAGATGGCGTGGGTTGGCATTCACGACGTGCCGTGTTTTGGATTCACCCCCTATCCTGGCAGCGCCCTTTTCCGTCGCTTGCTGAGCGAAGGTAAAATAAAACGCGATGAAAATTACTATGAGTTTTTAGCTCATCTCGTTTACACAAGCCCCTTGGATCGCGTTTCCTGGGCAGATAATTTTCCAAATTGGGTGATGCCGATGCTGAGCCTAGGCGGAATGGCTTTCTTTTACAGCTGCCAATATATCTTCCGCCCTTGGCGCATTATCAAATTGGTTAAACACGTTTATCAAAACAAGCCGCAAACCATGCTAGAAATTGCGTTCACGAATATGATTGAGGACTTCTGGAAAGGGCGCCGCAAGGCCACCCCCGTTGTTAGTCCTTAATCATACTTGGCGTAATTAAAGATGTTTCGTCCTTGGTTGTTCTTCGCGACACAACTGAAGCCCACAGCATTTTAAAGAATGATGGTTTCGCCAGGAAAATCCTAACCATGACATATTGTGGATAACGTAAAAACCCACGAATAGAAGTAATACGATAGCTAAGCCCCCAACTTGGCGTTAGGTTTTCCACTTCATGCCATGTCCAAGTGGGCACAAAAAGAATATCACCCTTCTTCAAATGGCAGTGATAACGTGTCAACAAATCAAAACCCGGATATTTTGTTAGGTCCGGATTGTTGATATCTACGTCCGTAAAATTATAAACACGTCCTGATGGCGTGGGATTCAAAAGCGCCGACGACGACGCAGAAAACAAAGTCCATTTTTTTTCACCATCAGCCATAACATAAAAGAAAGCCGTGCTGCCTGCGTGAATCGGAGTCACCCGCTTTGCAGCGCCAATAAAGGTCTGATAACCGACCCCCATAAAACAATGTCGCATCTTTCTTAACCAAGTATGGTCTAAATCATCGAGCAAATAGGTCTCGATCTCCATGATCGAGCTAAAACGCAAATATTTATTTGATCCTGCCTGCAAAGATTCAGCTAGGTTTTTACCCGTGGTTTCTTCGATGACAATGGGTTCTTGCACCCCATGAGTCTGATCGAATTCTTTTTCAATCAGTCCGGCACTTTCGTACATCGAAATGGGTACGTTCGCCATGCGGTCTTTAAGAAACTCCAAATTCCATTTTGAAGTACAAGGCCAGTCTTTGGCTTGGTTCGAAAAAATCACCGGCAAATGTTTATTCAGATAATACTTAGCAAAATCTTCTTTAGAGAGATTTTCGCGACGATCCACTTCAATCGTCCCACCTTGCGTAAGACCTTTTTTGGCCAATCTCTTTCGTAAAGTACCAGCAATCATCAGAGTATTCTTTTGACGTAAATTTTCCAGCATTGAACTTTTCGGGAAAAAACTCTGCAATACATAAATAACTGCAGAACCATACCTATTGAGAGCTGGAACTTCCGTATGAATATTAAATGATGCCATTTCTACTTCCTTATAAAAATTCGAGGGACCAAAAGATTTTTATCCCTCTTAGACATGTCACTTCTAAAAAATGAATAATAAAGTGTTTCCAAAAACGACGGCTTCGCCAAAAAAATCCTGATAAATGCGAAACCTGGGTAACGCAAAAAACCTCTGAGGTATGTAAAGCGGTAGCTGAGGGCCCAACTTTCCGAAAGGTTTTCAACCTCATGCCACATCCAAGCAGGAACAAACAAGATGTCCCCTTGTTTCATATCACAGACATATTTAGTTACGAATTCAAATCCTGGATAAGTGTCAGCGTCAGGTTTGCGCGTCGATACTTTCGAAAAATTATAGCCCCGGCCTTCTGGCGCCGGATTAATCAAAACTGTTTCTGAGACGGGACACAGGGTCCACTTTTTCTCGCCCTCAGCCAAGACGAAGAAAAAGGCTGTCGTTTCGTTATGTATCGGTGTCGTTCTGCCGGCCGCGCCCAAAAAGGTTTGATAGCTAACACCCAACAGACACCGACGATATCGAGCCAGCCATTCTAGATTCAAATCATCTAGAAGTTCCGGGCGCATTTCTAAAATGGGGCATCCGCGCAAATAATTTTTTACCCCTTGGCGAATTGAATTCACAAAGTCGCGGGCCTTGATTTTTTTAACCAGGACTGAGTCCGTCTTTCCCTCGGCCGTATTTAATTCGCTTTCCACTAACCCCGTGCTATCGATCAGTGAAAATTCTTCGTCCCCATAGGAATCCCGCAAGAAATTTAAATCCCATTTTCCGGTACAAGGCCAAGACTGAGCCTCGCCATCAAAAATAACGGGAATACCCTTATGCAGGTAATTTTTAACAAAATCTTTTTCAGAAAGATTCTTGCGTCTCTCGACGGGAATGGTGGGGGCAAATTCATAGCCCTGCGCAGTCCAGAAAGCTTTTAGTTTTTTAACCACGGACTGAACATTGGATTTCCTAAAGGACTCCAGTCGTTGGCTTTCAGGCCAAACGTGCTGCAAAATAAAAATAGAAAAACCCCAATACTGATTGAAATACGGAATTCGGGGTCTCTTTACTTTCTTCGCTTCCATTTATTCATCCATGAATATGCGCGGAGTTAATAGATTCTTATCTCGTTGAGCTATGTCTTTCCTAAAGAAGGAATAATAGAAAATCTCCCAAAAAGAAGGCTTGGTTAAAAACAATCTGACAAACACAAATGTTGGATGTCGCAAAAAGCCCCTTAAAGACGTAAAGCGATAGCTTAAGCCCCAACCCTCGGTAGTATTTTCAACCTCGTGCCACATCCAAGCAGGTACAAAGAGAATATCACCTTTTTTTAGATCGCAGACGTACTTAGTTAATAAATTGAATCCAGGATATTTCTGCAGGTCCGGCTCAGTCGCACGCACTTTAGAATAGTTATAACCTCGTCCCTCTGGAAGAGGATTGATCAAGGGAAACGCATCTGGCGAATACAGAGTCCATTTTTTTTCACCATCCGCCATGACGTAAAAAAAGGCCGTGGTCTCTGAGTGCAATGGCGTGGTTCGCCCCGCAGGGCCAATAAAGGACTGATAGCTAATCCCTAAAAAACATCTTCTGAAGGCCTTAAACCAAGACTTATTCAGATCATTCGCCAACTCCGGATGAGTCTCCATAATTGGGCAAAATCTAAGATAGTTCTTTTCACCCCGACGAACTGAGGCGACAAAGTCTTTCGCCGTCATTTTATCAACCAACACGGGGGTTTGATTATGATTAGATTTGTCATATTGTTCTTCAACCAACCCGGTACTATCGATTAAAGAAAATTGTTCTTCCGCAAAAGCATTGCCAAAATAATCTAGATTCCATTTTTTGGTGCAGGCCCATGAAGCGGCTTCACCGTCAAATATGACAGGTCGTCCTGGGTTAAGGTACTCTGCTACAAACTCTTTATCCGAGATATTCGTTCGTCGATCCACATTCAAAACAGGACCTGTTTGGAGGCCGTTCTTGCGAAGATTTCTGCTTAAGCCTTTGGAAATTCTTTGCACATTCGCTTGTCTCCAAGACTCGAGCCATTCGCTCTTAATTTTATGCTGCAAAATAAAAATGGCCGTCGCGGCTATTCGATAGGGAAAGAAAATATTCTGCTTGTGTAAACTTATTTTGGACATTTCAAAAATTCTAACTTTTCAAAGATACGGGTACAACCTTTGCCTATAGAGTATTGCGCTCCAGCATGGGACAATTGTTTTTCATTTCGTTTTCAAAAGCTTCCAGAGTTTCTTGATCTTCTAAACCCGAATTACGCAAGTTTCCCTGAGCCAACATCTTTTTGAAACCAATTGGATCCTTCAAGATGCCAGAGGAAATACTTTTCACGAAGTGATGAACGACCTCTGAATGTTTTTGGACTAAGTCGCAACGGCCAATATGCGCATAGTACCGCATCGACATGCGATTCATTTCGATGAAATCGTCATAAATTAAAGCCTCGGTGGATTTTGTGACCACCTTATCTTGATATAAGTTCCGTTGACTATAATCGGATACATTCTTGGGATTGTTAATAACATTACAACCCGTGATAACCAGCATTGCGAACATCCCATACCCAAAGAAAATTCCACAGGTCGTTTTTAAACCCCACTGATCTAACCTCAGGACCTTGTACAGAATTCCAGCCAGAACCAACAGTAGCGGAAAATATATAACAACCGCATGTTGAGCATTTGTCCACCCTGTATCAAATCTCGAGACAAAGACAACAAAACCGCTCCAGGCATTTTCCAGACTGACTTGATAAGACGTATTCCAACGCCAAAACTCAACCGTATCGCGATAATAAAAACTTGCTGTGGCGATCAAATTCCAAATCACAGCCCCAAAAAACAACCCTAAAATCAAAGCATAGATCTTCCGAGAAATCCTTTGCACCTCGGATAAAAACACTGCCAAAAGTATAAAAAATAAAAAGAAATACGTTAGCAGATGGCGCCCCGCCAGACAGTCTTGCAACTGACCAATCAAACTTTGCGCAAATAAGATCCCAACTGGCGCTAGCAATAAAGGAAGGGTCACTTTCACTAAGTCTTGATAAGCGTTTCTTTTCCACAACAAAGCAATGCCAATGACCGCGCCGAAAATCCCCAAGAAAACTGGCGAGATCGTCAGATAGCCATTCGGTCCCCAGATTGAGTATTTTACCGCGTTGAAAAAGAGCTCGAAAGAAAAACTATCCCAAAAAAGACGAAACGGAAGATCCTCTGCCTGTCCATTGCGTATGTAGCTATTCGCCAATGAAAGCATTTGAAGCAAAAGAAGACCTAAAATAAATAAACCACTCTTCGCAAAAAAGTCTTTTCGTTCTTTGACCAAAAAAATCAAAGGCACAAGACCGATCCAGTAAAGTTGAATACGAATCAAAAGCGCTAACCCCAGTAGGAGGCCAAAAACAAAAAAATGTCGCCGGCGAATAGGCCCTTGAATGGTAAGATAAAAATACGCAAAGGCCAGAAGCGAAAATGCCAAAGAAAATATGTTTGTGCTGCTGGAAATGAAGAAAAAATACCAAATGAAAGAAGTCGAGCACGTTAAGATCAGAAACGAGACAACCAGATTTTTTACTCGAGCTAAAGACAGGACCTTCCAAAAAATAATCATTCCAAGAAAAACATAAAAGACTGTCGATAAAGCCTGTGCATAGCGATAGTCATTCACGTCAGTTGCGGGCCCCTCGACCGCATGCTTGTACATAAAAAACGGCAGAAGATAAGAGGAAGTTCCATATAAACGTTGAGCCGCATGGTTTCCCGTTTGCGATACAATCCAATTCAATTCTGGGTCCGTGACCTGATTAATGATATTCAGATCTTGATCCCGCATTATACTGACTGTGTACTGTGCATATTCGCCATTTTCAAAAAGATATGGCAGTTGGGCAAAACTGACCGCAAAAAACAACAAAGTCAGCGACAGCAGCAAACCCAAGTAAACTTTCCAATCAAAACTCTTCATCACCTTCATGATTTAGCTCGATAGCTTCGCAATGAATAATAAAGTGCTTTCAATGGATGTTGCATCATCGAATGTGGAGCATAACAATTCATCCAACATTTTGGACAATCGCCTTTGCGGTATTTATCCATGCGCTCATAAATAGAAGGCTCCGCCAAAATTTGATTCAGACTTTGCTTTGCAAGATCTCCAATTTTTTCCACAAACATACACGGCTGAACATATCCATTCGAGCGAATGTGCACATTTGTGGAAATCACCTCACAAGGGATTGCCATTTGTTGACCTGAGATCAGAAAGCGATAGGACAACTTCAAATAGAGCCACTCAACAATTTCACCCAGCGAAGTAATTCGATAGTTCTTAGCCAGAACCTTCATTTGTTCCGAAAGCCTGTTGTCGTCTTGGGCATTCTCTTGCTCGTATATGCCGCCACTATGAGCAAATGTGATCGCCTTGAACTGAGATAGCTCCGGATTGCCCTCTTGCACATAGTCTTGATTCAAGGAAGAGGCTGTTAATCCCCAATGAACTAAGATCCCATTTTCTTTCAACAAACTATATGTTTGCCAAGCGCGCTTATAGTTCCCAGGCACACCACGAATATAGTCATGATTTTTCGCGTCTCCATCTAAGCTGATGGTAATGAACAGATCCGTTCCAAGCTCTTTCAGTTGAAGTGCATACTCCAAAGCTTTATGAGGATTTAAGCCATTGGTGGTAAAGGTGATCAGTTTTAAATGACGGCCATATTTTTTTATACAACTCACCAGAAAAGCAAAATTCCGATACAAAGTAATTTCTCCACCGGAAAGCGCCAGCCAAAACAGATGGGAACCGTAGGTCCTAAAGAAATTCTCGACAATTTCGGGTGTCATTTCATTTTGAGGCAGTCGTGCATCATTTTTCCAAATACTGCATGTCTGACAACGAGAGTTGCAATGATTTGTCAGTTCCATCAAAACTTTATAGGGGCGTGGATTTCGTCGTAAAACACGGCGAGCATAAACTTCAATATTTCTCCCGACCAGAGTGGCCACCGTGCTGAACTTCATAGGTCTATGCTGTTCCTAACAATTGCAAAAGGCAAAAAAAAAAGCAAAGATATATCATGTCCCTCAAAGTGTCTCCTCTGGAAATAAACGAAGACCTGTGCAAGACCAGCATCGATATTCTTATAGAGAAATGCACAGAATGGTTCCATCAAAAACAAATTGATGGTCCGCTTTGGTTTGCTGATAGCGCACAAGTATTTCCACACCAATCCGAGAACCCGGTCAATATTGTGCTCTTCGGTGGATTCATGAAACGTTATCTGGAAAGTGGCAACTGGTTCTTTGCTAATGCCAGGATATGGGTTCTTTCCGCTTCCGTTCAAAAGGTCCTTTCACAGCTTCTTGGAGTAGACCCTATTCATATCGGCATCATTCCTCGCTATGAACTTTTCCCAAAAACTTCATCGAATCTGCCGTTCCCTAGGATTGATAAGCTGGCAACCTTTGTCTTTGCCGGAAGAATTTCTAGCGTTAAGAACATAAAAATGTTGCTAGAAACGGTATCAGCCTTACAGGCTGACAACAGAATGGTTCATTTGGTTCTTATTGGGGCATACGACAATCAAACACACTACGATCATGGGCGTTTTGACCTCGTAAACTATCAAAATGAAATTGAGCAATTGATTCAACGCCTGCCGTGGCAAACACCGCCCGTAGTAAAACCCAAAACAGCTTCCAATCAATGGCACCTCGATGAAATCATCAATCCGATTTATGTGAATTTTTCCACTTTCATGTGCGAAGACTTCGACGTCTCCACGGCCCAAGTTCAATCCTTGGGGTGGCCTTGCCTTCTTACTGATTGGGGCGGACATCAAGAAGTCACTGGCGACAATGTACTAAAAATTCCCCCGTCCAGCGTGGCTCACGATCATGAACCCGATCCTGTTCGCCAGATCAAAGCCAAAGCCTTGGCAAAGTCTTTAACACAGCTTCGACCGCAACAACACTCGACAACCAATGATAGGACTGCTGCCACTTTACCAAAGCCAATCTCTCAAGAAGATTTAGATGTTTGCCGTCGACGGTTTATTTCTAGAAACAAGGAACACATTTCTTGCGCCTATAGAGAAGGCCTCGATTCCTTCGCCGATACTCCAACGGGCAAAAGATTTTTTGCATCCTATCGAGCTCTTTTTTCAGGCCCTTCTGAATCCAACTCGTCGATCTGCATCTTGATCAATGATTTGCACAAATCGAAAAATCCTTACTTGGCGGAAGCTTTTAGCGTTTGTGAGAAAATCCTAAGCCGTTTCGAAATCCGTCCGCTCAAATTTATTTCCTTGCGAGATCTTTTTGCTGCCGACTCCCTGAAAAAGATCGCAGCAAGCAACTTATTCATTGTCCCCTTCATGAGTGAAGAAATAGCGCCGATCCTTTCGCATTTTATCACCCATCTGAACCCCGAAAAAATGATTGTCGTCTCCAGAGAAAATCTCTTCACGGAAGACAGCATAAGAAAATTACTGCCTTTAAGATCGAACGATCTGACTCTGCTATATTCCAACGCAGATGATCTTGGTGAGGTTCTGCTTGCAAACGCCTGAGTCTGTAAAAACAATTTTAGCCTTAAAAGGCTCTCTACGCTTAAGAGTGGCCTCGGACTCTATGAATCCAGTGATCAAAGTCAACGACCTTATCTTACTGGAATCCTTGAAGGATCCTAAAACATTGAAGCGTTTCGATGTCATTGTCTATGAAAAGGATCAAACCCTGATTTGTCATTTTTTTTGGTGTTTAAACTCCATCCAGCACCCTCCAACGATTTGTACTCGCTCGCTGAAAGAGCCCTGCCAAAACGAACTGCCCTTCACCGAAGATAAAGTTATCGGAATTGTTAGTTCTCATCGAATTGGCCGCCTTCGTCGAACGGCTCTTATTTTGGGGAATCTTTTGCGGTCATCTCTGTAAAGAGATTTGCAAAGGCCGTCTTTTTACAAAGAGCGAAGAAATCTTTATACTTTGATAAGACCGCCAAGGGATCTTTATTCTTGCGGCGTCCGTACTCAAAAATGAATTTAAAAAAGTTAATACGACAGAGGTCTTCTTCAGCCCCAATGCTTTTGCTTTGAGCCCACGTGACTACATTTTTCATCTTCTTTACTTCGTGCTCTGAAAAAAACGATCCATAACTTTCCATAAGGGCCGGTAGTTCAGCCATTTTCTTCATCAAGTCTTCATCAGCTATATCCGCTCGCAAATAAACGGGATCCCGCAAGAAGGAAATATCAATAAGAATGGCGGGATTAAGCTTCTTCAGCTCGACGATATCTTTAAGCAGATCGGGAAAACTTAGAATCGACAAAATATTGAAGGTACACATAATCACAATCGTTTGTTGCGGCATTCGTTCAGAGATAAAACGCATATTTTCAAGCCACAAAGAATATTTCAATCCATGACGAATAAATTCTGCATCTTCTCCCGCGGCATCGACGCTGGTATAAATCTCAAAATTCCTTACCGTCTTTCCGTCGCGGAGATTTTGGAATATCTTAACGAATTCCTCCATACGGCGATGGCTATGGCCTAAGTGAGAATTTACTGCGAACTCTAGATTTGGTTGCGGATGCGCCACAAGGTATTCTAATAACAAATTGAAGTCCTTGCTTAACAACGGCTCCCCACCCGTTACTCTAAGTACTTTTAGCGACGGAAGAATCTCTGGGAACCATTTCCAGAAGGCCTCCAGGTAAGGCTCTTTAGAGGCTCTTGCTGATAATTCATCAACAGCAGCATATCTGTTCGTAGAGGTCGAAAGCTTATAGGTTCCGAAAGATTGAATCTCTGATGCAACACCGGTGCTGATGTCCTGTTTGCAGTACGCGCAAGAAAAATTACAAAGATCATCAAACATCACTTCCAAAAAAGTGGGATGCACGTCCTGATCCCAAGGCATTGCCTTGATTCGTTCGAATTCAGGCCAAGACCATGGATCTGTCGACTTAATGATCCGATCAGAATAAAGAACCCCGGCATCTTCTGCCTGCCAGCAGTAATTACATTCCGGCGGGCGTACCCCCTCTAACATCAATTTTCTTTGGGCTTTTTTAAAAGACGTATTATGCAAAGCGGAAGGATTCGTTTTCAGTTCGGCCAAAGGAATCGCATGACGTTGGGGATGATGGCAGCTGTGATTGGATCCATTTACCAAATCAATGGTGACCTGAAGCCATTTCGCCATACAAAAACTAGGCGACACCGAGTTGATTTTCTCTCGTCCAGATTTTTCGCGACTTTCGGCATCCATTATTCGCCCCGCCCGTGATTCAGAAAATTGTAAACCTCAAAGGCCTTATCTACAGGGCCATCAAAAGCGATCTTATTTTCATGTAAAACTATCGCACGATTGCATAGATTCTTAACCAGTTCAGCAGAGTGACTTACAAAGATCACTGCTTTGGAAGAGTGAATAAAGTTCAGCAATCGCGCCGTCATCTTCTTTTGAAAAAACTGATCCGTATTGTCGTAGACTTCATCTAAAATTAATAAATCCGTCGGACGAGCCGTCACTAAGGATAAAAATAATCGCGCCTTCATTCCTAAGCTATAGTTTTCAAATGGCGCATCTAAAAAATGTCCCAGCTCGCTGAACATGTGGGCTTCTTCAAGTAATATTTCTTTTTCTGATCCACTTAAGTTCGGATATAAAAAACTGGCCAGCAAATGAGAATTTTCCCGTCCCGTTAACTCTGGAATGATTCCGGCTTGCGTGTCAAAGAATGCACGGCATTCACCATCCACTTGAACCTGTCCTGCCGAAGGATGCAACATCCCGGCAATACATCGACATAAGGTGGTCTTACCACTGCCGTTCACCCCTAACAATGCGACTTTTTCACCAGGATGAACAGAGAACTCAATATCTTTTAAAACCAGCAATGATTCTTGGGAAGAAAGCAAATTTTGCGCTGGCGACTTCATCAAATCTACAAAGGCACTTCGCAAAGTACGACTTTCATGGCGACGCAAACGCAAAGCCAGATGCAAAGCCTTTACTTGCAATACGGGAGAGCTCATCTGTGTATTATTAAAGGAAGTGGTAGAGCTCATTAATTCGCTTTCTCCAATATACTTTAGCCAGGGCTGCCAAAAATAACGAGATTACCGCCGCTTTCACTAGGGCTGGAACAAACGCTTCCACAGAAAAAGAATAGATACAAATACGTACTGGTGAAATGAGAATATATAAAGGGTTCAATGAGGCTAAAAATCTGAATTTTTCTGGAATGAACTCCAAGGGATAAAAAATCGGAGTCAAAAAGAAGAGCATGCTGGTTACTAAATGCAGAACATATTTTACATCACGATAAAACACATTAAATAGACTTGCGAAAAACACAATACTTCCAATTCCAAGCAAAAGCACAATCAATGCAAAGGGGAGCATCAGCAACCCCATCCAAGAAAAACGACTCATCGTGAGGCACGGAATAAGAATTATCAAAAACGCCGCAATAAAATTGATCCAATTATCTAAAATTGAACTGCATATCAAAACCGCTGGCGGCACTTTGAAAACTGAAAGCAGATGCTTCGAAGACGTCAGAACAGGAATCCCCATATCCAACGAGGAGCTGAAAAACACCCACGGCAGCAATCCCCCCAAAAGGAAGACAGCATAGTTCGCCACCTGTATTTGCAAAACATGCTTAAAAATAAATGCCTGAACTGAATATATTAAAATGGGACTCAGTACCACCCACATGAAACCCGCGACGGTTCGTCTATAACGAGATTTTAACTGAGCGGCCGTCAGCTCTTTAGTTAGTCGGATCAAAAGAGATGCCGTCATCACAACTCACAATGCATTTTTTCATGCACCGCTAATAACTTTTGCGCCTTGCCGATTCCAGAAAGACTATCTAATAAAGGGCGGATAATTCGATGAGATCGCAGCCATTGGTCTTTGTTAAGATTTTGAATGTAAAACTCCAAAATCTCTTCTCGCTCTGCTTGGGACAAACTCAAAAGGGAACAATCCAAAGGTTCGTAGACAAGACTGCGAAACACTTCAAGGCCCGTCGCTATCTCGTAGTTACGGAAAGCCCCTAGTTCAGACCAATTATCTTTTTGAACAGTAAAACTAATAATCAAATTCAGACTTCCCAGACCCCGAGCAATCCTGTCTTGATCGTACTCTTTCAGTCTCTCGATATTATCTAGCACCACCTGCAAAGTGCCTTTACGGCGAATCTTTGCATAAGTTTCTGGAATGAGGCTATCCACACTGACAATCAAGTTTCTGATTTTGATCTTATCCAAATGGGATTTAATATGATCATTCAACTTCCAATGGCCGTTTGTCGTAAAGGTAACAAGGCAATCAGGATTCTTTTGGCTGATCAGATCAATAGCTCGATAGGTATCTTTTTGAATGAACGGCTCTCCCGAAAAGAACTCGATTTCTTGAACGGATGCAATCAAGCCTTCAATTTGCGGCCACATGCCCATTTCATCATATAACGAATTGGGCATCTTCCACACATGGCACATCTTGCACTCCAAGTTGCAGCGACCATTTAGATTCAAGCCCAATCGCAACGGACCTTGGGTTTGAAACTCCACGGCTTCCGTAGATGGTAAAATGCTATTGTAGTCCGGACACAAGTGACAACCGTCACAACGAACTTCTTTTTCACAAAACTCTGGTTTACCCGCTAAAAACTGGCGACGCCATTCTGTTAATTTAGGACCATTCCAAATTTCTTGAATGGTGTTTTCTCGCAAATTTCCAACAGAAAACTCGGTACCCTTGACGCGACAGGAACCCACAGTTCCGTCCGGCTCTAAAATCAATGTGGTAAAGGGAACATGACAGAAGTTCGGCGGCAGATTTCGCCGCTGAAACTCCTTAGAAATATCGTCGCTTGAATTAAATCTTGCCACTATCTGATAGATTTTTTGAAGAACTCATAACCAGTTCTTCAAGTTTTTTGATTTTTTTATTTTGTTCTGCAACTACACCATGAAGCTCTTTAATCGCTTCTACGAGGTAAGAGTTTAGCTTTGAATACTCAACTGCCAAAAAACCTTTTTCCTGATCACGGCGAACTAATTCCGGCATAACTGCTGCAACGTCTTGGGCAATCAATCCCGCATGCAGAGCAGTATC
Organism: Bdellovibrio sp.; assembly: GCA_046070625.1. Classification (GTDB taxonomy): domain Bacteria; phylum Bdellovibrionota; class Bdellovibrionia; order Bdellovibrionales; family Bdellovibrionaceae; genus Bdellovibrio. The sequence goes on from JBJTMR010000241.1 coordinate 45,163, forward strand.
AGACCCTTGGGCAACATCATTATTCCAATGATAGGTCACTCCGTTAAGTTGCAGAACTTTATTCAATGCATTTTCCAATGGCTGAATATCTTGCTTTAAATTAAAATCTGAACCGGCGAACACATCTAGATAAACGCTTTCGTTCAAGATTTCAGATTCAATTTGATCCAAATTATACTGTTTTAATCCGCCAAACTGATAGCCTTCACCTTCAGCCTTGAAGAAAGGAACGGGGCGGAACTCAGCCACAGCTTGAGGTGCACTTGTGATCAAGGCTTTTTCAAAAAGCTGCGCTAAGAAGCTCGTGACATCTGCCTGAAGCTTGTCGGCAAATTGTGGCGCCAAGCCTGAAAAATATTTTAAAAGCTGATCGCCAGTTTTAGCAGTTTCTAATTCTGCCCAAACACCAGCAGCCAAGCCTTCAATTTTGAAAAAGACATTGGCTTCATCCAGTTTCATCAAGATGACCGTGCCATCTTGATTTCTGCGAGAAACAACGCCTTTAGTGGCAATATAAGGACTAGACATGGAAAATGATTGATTCGTCGACATAACCCCTACAATCTTTATTTTTGATTTAACGCTATATTAAAATATACTCATCAAGAAGAGGAATTGGCCAGAATTTCTTTTAGCGTACGTAACCCGCGCGTTGCATTAAGCCTTGGCGATGATAAAGGTATTTTGAACGAATGAAAAAAATTGCCCTTATACTTCAAAAACTATCTTCTAGCTGGGTTAGCTGTAAATCAATAACCTCTAATCTGGAAAAGGCTTACCAGATTGCCTTTCCACAATCTGAAGTTAAGTGCTTTTTTTTAAATGAAGACAGTTCTAGCTTAGACTTAATTCAGCTCACGCAAACCCTAAAGAACTTTAACCCTGAGATCCTTAGCTTCATTGACCACAAACCTCATCCTGGAAGCTTTCTTACGGCTCTGAACGAGTTCTGCCCTGATTGGCGTCCTGAATTGTATTTTCACGCGTTTGGTGACTTCACTCTCCAGGTGGGAAAATGGCTACATACGGAAGATCTGCTAAGAAAATATCCTGTTCATTTTTTCTGTGCCTCAGAAAAACAGACTCTTTTATTAAAGGGTTTGCTCTCTCAGGGCTCAGCAGACTTAGTCAGCACTTTACCCTTTCCGGTCGATACAGCTGATTTCTTTGTTGAAACACCCACTCTAGTCGGAAGGTCAAACTCCGCAGACACCAGGGATATTAAATTTCTTTACACTGGACGCATTAGTCTGCAAAAAAATATTCTGCTCCTGGTGAAGTGTTTTGGAAATTATCTCCACAACATCAACCCTCATGCACAACTGTGGCTGGCAGGCCCTATAGATGACCTCGGCTATCCTTATACTGGCCAGGTCCCACCTATGGGTTTTCAATCGTCCATACTTATGAGGGCTATTGAAAAATATCTTCCGCCAAAGGATCACGAAAAAGTCGTATACCATGGAATTCTCAGCGGGCCGCAACTTCGCCGGATCTACAATCAAGCTGATATATATATTAGTTTGAGCACACATAACGATGAAGACTTTGGAATGGCACCTGCGGAAGCGGCCTCCTGTGGACTGCCTCTGGTTCTTTCCGACTGGGCTGGATTTTCTTCTTTCAAGAACGCCTTAGGAGAGGATCATTGCGAAATGGTCCCAGTGCAAATGACCACCAAAGGACCGTTGCCAGATGAAAAAAAATGCCTTCAGAAAATGTTTATGAGTTCTACCCAACAGAACTTGAACCAAAGGACGAACGTATCTCAGGCGCTCCAAGGATATTGTTCCATTGAGTCCGTGGCGAAAAAACTATCTGCTCAGATTGATTCGTTAAACGAAAAAAACTTTCACGCCTTCCATTACCATCTGGCACAATTAGCCGAAGCCCAATGTCTATATCCCCTTTCTCCGTTTGCTTCCGGCACTGGATACTCGCAACTCTATAGGAAAATATATGACTGCTACTTCTGATTGCTCAAAGAATGTCTTCCTAAGTCCTCTGCAGGACCAACAGGAGACAAGTGATTTTATATATTTCCTCGAGAAGGCTGACACTTTGCCGGCATCTTTGCATGCTAAGAACTATTTTTCTCCCCTAAGAGCTCTGTTTTTATCCCAACACAAGAATCCCTTAGCGATCGCCACCTTGTACTCTCCTCTAATTTGTCGCGATGGCTTACTGGAGTTATGCCACTTTTTCTATTCTTACCCAGAGCCAACCAACGCAAATATATACCTAATGATCAAAGCCGAGTTCGCGAATTTTGTGCCCAGCAAGTGGCGAACTCAAGTTGGGTATTATGAATATCAAAGCCTTAAAAAGACCTCAGACTTTGACGAAGTCTATCTCTTACTGACTTTGGCAGATAAGAATCACTGCTCATTAGATTTTCAAAGAAAACAATTAGAACTCTTTAATTCAAATTTGAATACTCAAGGGTCCCAAAAAAATATTTTCATTGTTCCCGTATCCCCACGAACGTCACAAGAAATTCCAGAGTTGTCCGGCGATGTTATGGCCCATTATAGTCAGTCCATTCATAACATCTCCCAACTTTGTGGCCCCGACGTCAAAGCCCTCACTTGGGCTCAAGTTGAACAAAGACCTTTAGACCGCAGCCTCGTAATAGATATGAACGAATACTCTTTGCTCTATGGAGACAGCTTTCTTGTTCAGCACTTTCTTAAAGAAGGTGGTCAGGTTCATTCTTCCAACAAAACACTTCTTCCGGAAAACAGCACGTCTTTGAAAATGTCTTTCCACCATCAGCTCTGCATGAATACTCTGAGTACCCATTTTTCTACTTCGATTGCTGAAAAAATTGAAACTCAACTGACCCTAGTCTTAAATAGCCGGACTTATCTGAATGAAGCCACAGCGTTCGATCAACAAATGGCCACGCGCAGAGATCCGCAATTAAAAGACTATTGCCCTTCTTTCAAAGCGATCATTCATCAAACCGCAGCTGAGTATTTATAACTCAGCGACTATCCAGCCATTTTTTTGAAATGATTTGAACAACGAAGAATCAATCAATTTCTGGGTTCCATTAAACATAGTTATTTCAACTGAATCGGCGGATTTATGGGATTCGAAGCTAAAATCCCCGCGATGAATATCCTGAATAGTCCATTTGCCGTCGGATTCCGTCACCCACGGAGCCGCTATCCAATGAACAGAACTCTTATGATCCCCTAAATCTGTCATCCCATAGCCACAGAAGAATGGCTGCACATTTGAATCTTCATAAGAAGCAAAGATCTTCGTCGCACTTGAGGTCGAATACAGCTCTCTTGCCTTCAAAATTTTTTCACTCAAGTCGGACCGCTTTAAAGGTTCCGAAATAGTTTCATCCTTCAAGGCAATGCTACCGTATTTCTGACTTATCTCCTCGGGTCGATAACAATTCGGAAGATTATACGTACTAGAATTTATCGAGAGGGCCTTCTCTAAACTCCTTGCCAGTTCATAAGGAGAAATCCACGGTCCCTTTTGTTCACCATAGACGGAAACTAGCTCAACCTGCCCCTTAAAGGGACTGACGTAGTCCGTATGCCCGCCCCAATCAGTCAATACGGCATTTCGTCCCTCCACCAGAGCACGAAACGCTGCCATTCCAAAGTTTTCATCAGAGTGCAAACTTGGAGACACGAACACGTAATCTTGTGCTTCCAGGCGAGTATAAAGTTCTTCTCGCTGCATATGCCCCGAAAACTCAACCTTATCCTTTAAAGAGAAAATCTGAACCAAATGTTCAAGGTAGTTCAAATATCCCGACGATTTCATGTCCATATTTGGACTTCCCAGGTTATCTTCTCCACCGATGAAAACTAACTTTCCACGATAGGCAGAACGACTTTTCAGAAAAATGGAGTATGCCCATAGCAGTGTGTGAAGATTTTTTTGAACCGAAAGACGTCCGATATACACAAAATCTTTATCCACGCCCTTTACGGCAGATCTAACTTCGTTCGGCGCCATACCTTTATTAAAGGTAAAAGGGATACACTCTACGCGAGCATTTTCAAAGCCCAACAAAAAGGTAGACTGATCCCGAGAGCACGAGGATATGAAAATATCATCGTGTCTCAAGGTTCCGCCCAATGAAAACTTATGAAATGGCCAACAGGCAATTGTCGCTTGATTATGAAGGTGAATAATATAGCGCGCTTTCAGGCACAATTCGTCACGAAAGAATTTCGTTAATTGAGCCATTTTGAAAGTGAAACAACTGATGACAATATTATCTGCCGAAAAAAGTAACGGTAGGTACTCTTTCATAGGCATTTTATCAATGTTCACAGACTTGACTTCATGCAAGCCTTCTTGCTCAGACTGCAACCAAAGGTGCTCGAGCGAGGGAATAATCTCTTGCATGCTATGCCATACAAAATTTTCCGTGCTGACCAACACAACAGTATTCACAGACTTCTGAGGCATTAAGACTTCACCTTTTGAATATAATAGTCCCCAATTGCCAAACCATGGACCGGCGTCTGCAAAAGAAATCTGCGCGCGTCTTCAGCCGTTTCAATAATTGGTTCACCCATGACATTAAGACTCGTATTCAGCAGGCAATACAATCCCGTTTTATCACCAAAGCATTTGATCAATTCATAGAATTTCTTATTTTGCCCTGAACGAACACTTTGAAATCTGCATGTGCCATCGACATGAGTGACTTCCTTAAGAGTGATTTTATGTTGCACTTTTACCGGGATCGCAAACGACATATAAGGAGAATTGAAATTTTCCGGGATCTCAAAATATTCACCTGCCTTTTCAAATAAGCAGGACGCTCCGTAAGGTCTAAATGCTTCACGAAACTTAATATTCGCGTTCAGTCTATCTTTTAATCCCGGCTGATCTGGTCTAGCCAAGATACTACGATTCCCCAAGGCCCGTGGCCCAGCCTCACTGCGGCCTTGAAACCAAGCGATCACTTCGCCCTGCTGAAGAAGGTTTGCAACATGTTCGGTAATTGCCGCAGGACGTGCGATCTCGAACCCTTCAAATATTCGGAGAATGTCTTCTGCTGTGGGATTTGACTCCGTAGCACCCAAATACCCATGCTGCTGCTCATGAACCAGCGGGTGCCAGTCTTGATTTTCCAGGATATAGTGCAGATAAGCAGCAGCCCCCAAAGAAATGCTTTCATCTCCGGGAAACGGTGGCACATAGACTTCGTTAAACAAGCCTTGTCTGACCAACTTACCATTGAAGGTGCAATTCAGAGCGCAACCTCCAGTCAAAATAATATTTTCATATTCTGGGTATTCGCTTCTTAACGCCTGAACAAATGGAAACAAAAAACGTTCAAACTCACCCTGAACCGTGGCTGCAAGATTTTTATAGTCCTGCAGATGGGGATGATTTTCCCATGCCTTTTTTCCACCGCCCTGAAAAGACCTTTCCTTCCATGGAAGTGATTCTAAAAAATCTGTCCGGGAGCCTGGAAGATTTACAGCCTCTCCAAAAGGAGCCAAGCCCATCACTTTCCCGGAGGATTGATTACAGTTAAAAATAAACTCCGACGCCGTTTCGTAGAATATCCCTAACCCCTCACTCCAAGTTTTCGTTGCAACTGAATGGCTTTTTACGAAGCTTCGCCAATTCTTTTTCTGACAAACGAGCTGAGCTTTTCCCTCGTTCTGGTCAAACAAATAAACAGAAATTTCTTCATTAGGGTCACGAACGGAACCGTCCTCTGTTGCGGTGCTAAGCTGACCTTCGTTCTGAAAACCTTCAGAAAAATCCTTTTTGGCAGTTCCCGCCCCATCAATAACGACGATTAGCGCTTTAGCAAAAGGCGACATATGAACTGCCGCCATCGCGTGACAAAGGTGATGAGGCACAAATTGAACAGCAGAATTAAAGTGAGATGAAAAATGAGCCAATCCATTTTGCTGTAAAGACTCGAAAAAAGGCAGCACGGTATTCAGCTGCTCTTCATGAACTTTCGGATGCAAGACATCTCGATTTTCCGCAATAGACGTCGTCGTAAGATCAAGATGCGGCAATATTTTTCTAAGCGGCTCTGTGGGCCAGCTGCCAGAGTTCTTTTTACGTGAAAGACGTTCGGAAAGAACCAGGGTCGCTTCCGGACGTATTTGACCTTCTTTTAATTCAAGAAGGCTTACGGACGAATGATACAGCGTCTTTCCCAATCCCAAACTGTAAGTATTTTGTCTGTCAGGCATATACCAAACAGAGTCAATGATTCAACCCTCGAAAACAAGTCTCTTTTTGAGACATTTGCTCCTGCGCAATAGGCCTCTTACTGACGGCCGTAAAGATCTCACCTAAAACTCCGATACTATTCTTAGAACAGCTCGAAGAGGATTATGAAAACATCCGGTAAAATTTGGCTCTTTTACGATGCCGAAAAGAAAGTTCAATCAAAACCAATGTCTGTCGTACAGGCTCAGGTCTTTCTTTTGTCTCTAAGAAAGAGCGATTTTTTGAAATTTTTCTTATGGACTCCCGGTTGGGAGCAGTGGATTTGCATTCGAGACTTTATCAAGTCAGAACAAACTTATTTCGCACTAGCCAAGCCACCTAAGCCAGATGAAAGAATCACAGAACCTGTGCCCGCTCCCCCAGGAAAGGGTTCTAAGAAATCTGCGAATCCTCATGAAGTTGACGATGATAAAACTCAAACGGCCATCTTAAGCACCCCAGAAACAGTCAGCAGTATAGATTCGCCATATACTCAAGTAGTGACTGGCCAGAAACCACTTCAGCAATCTGACTTTGGCTATTATCACCAAGACTTCAATGGTGACGATCTTGATCTGTCAAAGATCCGCAAAATAAAAGGTGAAAGCAAAAAGAAAATTTACCCTGAAAGATCCGCTCCACCTAAAGCTACTGGTGGTTCAGATCGCCGTCGTGATGAGCGACATAACTTCAAAATCGAAGTGGTTCTAGTTTCCAAGTATAAATCCTTCCGTACTTACTCCAAGGATATTTCTTTAAGTGGTACTCAATTGGAAGACGAGATCCCTAAAGACTTTCTGAATTTTCCTTTTGATCTGATCATTGTAAATCCTTATGAAAAAGACCCATCTAAATCACGTCTTCTTTTTAGAGGAAAGATTGTGGGCGACATGACCGACCCCCGCCGTCTGATGTTTATCGAACAAGATGTGGAAATGACCTTAAAGCTTGATGCTCTTCTCAAGGCCTACGTCGCGTATCAAGAACACCTCCGCAAAAGTGCAGGCTAGGTTTACTGAATCTTTATAAACTTTAATAAAGTTTTCTTAACAACACTCCGATTCTCATGTTGATGCAATCAATGCAATGTTGAGGAGTGGCACATGATTAGTTTGAAGTACGCTATTTCATCTTTAGGGGTTCTAGCCCTTTGTCTCGCGGCTTGCGAACCTAAAGTGGAGGACTCGGCCTCTTCAGACAAATTTCTCTATATCACCTCAGGCGCATGCTACGTGGGCAACGGTCTGACCGCAGAAACGCCTTCCCGAACCGTGGCTCGTTTAAGTCTTTCAACGGGCAATATCGATTCTGTCATCATGGACTACAATACGGTTAACAGCACTGACCGCCCTGCAACTGTTTTAAACTATGACACCGACAATGTGTTAGTTCTTGTAGAAAACTCCACAACCAATACTCGTCGCATTGATAAGGTTAAGAAAGCCTTAGGAAGTAGTTTTTCCACTTGGCTCAATGACACGACTATTTTGACAACCACGGCGGCTCATATCGTCAGAAATATGGTGCAAACACCAGACGGTGGATTGCTGATCTCAAAAAGCATCGCCGCTGAAAAAGTCAGCTCAGGCAAAGGCCGTGTCACAGTCGGGGCCAATCCATTTATTAATTCTCCGACTGGGGGCACTTGTGGAGCGACCAACAGCACCCTGATTACGTCCGTCATTGCCTTACCCAACTCTAAGTACATTTTTGCGCACGCAGCAGCGACCCCAAACAACCGTATCGTATTAATCAACAATACCAACGGATACTCAGCTTCAGCAGATTGCTCTTCTGCAGTGGCGGCACCTGCGACGACAACATATCCAACAGCTATGGCGTACATTCCGCCAGCAACTTCACCCGGCAGCGGATTTTTGCTAGTCGCCTATTCCAGCAGTACAGCCAATCAGGACTACATTTACGCTTATGATGTCGATGAAAATACAGGTGTCATCAGTGGTGCGACTAAAGCTTACGAAAACACTTCAGTTCTTCGGGGCATCTCTGCGATGACCTATGATTCTTCCACAGGAACCATCTATGTATCTAACGGGGCAACAATTCTTGCTAACGGTATTGAGAAATTTACCTTCGCAAGTTCCACGAAGACTTTAACTCGCACAGGAACGATTCCTTTTGCTGGTACAAGTCTTTACACGAAATGCATCACCAGCATGGCCGTTGCCAATTAAATAAAAAAAACCCGCTCTATTAAAAGCGGGTTTTTTTATTTAAGTTATTTTCTGAAAGGCTTACTCGTTAAGCTTTAAAAGAGTCTCAACCGTTTTCTTAAGCTTATCGACATCGAATGGCTTTTTAATGTAGTCATCAGCACCAATCTCGAAGGCCTTTTTCATATCTTCTTCAGATGCTTTACCAGACACAAACACCAAAGGAATCTTCTTAAGATCTTTGTGTTCCTTTAGAAGCTGAGCTAGTTCGAAACCATTCACCCATGGCAAACCCACGTCCATCAGAATCAAATCCACCGGATGATCATCCAAAGCTGTCGAAAGTTCCGTCGCATCAGCCGCAAGTCGTGTGATGTATCCATCGGCTTCCAAAATTCTTTTCATTGCCATTCGCATAGTCTCGTCATCTTCAATAACAAGAATGGATTTTGGATCCAATTTCTTTTTAGCTTCTCGAAATTGATCAAGAGAAACAACTTCCTGGCTCGCAATCCGCGCCTTCGTCATTTTCTCAATCTTAGTAACCAAATCCTTGGTATTAATCTTTTTATCTTTCATAAATTCCCTTTTATAAAATTCAAAATCTTAATGATGTGATTGAGATTCCAACCATCTTTCAGCATCGATGGCAGCCATACAACCAGTACCTGCGGCCGTAATCGCTTGGCGATAAACGTGATCTTGCACGTCGCCAGAAGCAAAAACACCCGGAATATTCGTATAAGTCGTATTTGGTTGAGTCACCAAATAGCCAGCTTCATTTGTTTCAAGAACACCTTGGAACAAATCCGTATTCGGCTTGTGGCCGATAGCGATAAAAAGACCTGTGACGTTCATTTCAGTCACTTCGCCGGTTTTCAAGTTTTTCACTTTGGCACCCGTCATGCTTTTGCCGTCACCCAGAACTTCTGTCACTTCAGAATCCCAGATCACTTGGATCTTTGGATTTTTGATAGTTCTGTCTGCCATGATTTTTGAAGCTCTGAAATGATCACGTCTGTGAACCACATATACTTTAGAAGCAAAGCGAGTTAGGAACTGCGCTTCTTCCATCGCCGTATCACCACCGCCAACAACGATGATTTCTTGATTACGGAAAAATGCGCCGTCACAAGTTGCACAGGCCGAAACACCACGATTCATGTATTGCTTCTCTGATGGGATACCCAAGTATTTTGCACTCGCACCCGTCGAGATAATGATGGATTTAGCCAAATGAAGTTTATCACCGATCCAAACTTTAAAAGGACGTTGGGAGAAATCAACCTTCGTCACATTGCGAGTGATAAAACGAGTTCCAAAACGCTCGGCTTGTTTTCTCATAACGGAAATCAAATCCGGACCTGTTATCCCGTGTTCAAAACCAGGATAGTTTTCAACTTCTGTTGTGATCATAAGCTGACCACCAGCCTCTTCCCCTTCAATCATCAAAGGTTCAAGGTTCGCACGACCCGTGTAAACTGCAGACGTCAAACCTGCAGGACCAGAGCCAATAATAATCACATTTTCTACTTTTTGATCTTGAGACATAAATTCCTCTGAGAGCTATGAAAATACCCCCACAGGCTATCATAGTTGGCCCTCATTTCATTAGTTCTTTGCTTCTTTTGGGATGCGTCAGTTACAATAGGCCATGCCCGTGATTTCTTTTAAGAAAAACAGAACTCCCCTTGTGGTCGAAAAGGGAGCAAATCTCATGCAAGTCCTCCTGGACGGTGGACTTCCGGTCGCATCTAGCTGTAGCGGAGATGGGGTCTGTGCGAAATGCCGAATCATCATCACAGCCGGCAATGAAAACTTGTCGTCAGAAAATGAAACAGAGGCTTTTTTGAGGGAATCCAAGGCTGTCCCCAAAGGCACCCGCATCAGCTGCCAGGTGCAAGTCTTAGGGGATATTACCGTCGATACAACCTACTGGTGAGGCTTTTGTAAACGCACGAAGTTGATTTTGATGCCTTCGCGCAAAAAGATCTTTTCAAATGCTGTTTCAAAGTTTTCAGCTTTGATGGGCGAATTGTGCAAATCTCGAGTTTCAAACAAAATATTGTACTTAGACTGACGAATCTCATCCATCGCCCAATCAAAATATACCAAAGAATCCGTTTTAAACTCGATGATAGAACCAGGCTTTTGCAAATCATAAAGCAAATCTAAGTTCAGCTTTTGTACGAAACGATTTTTTGGCTTCTTCGGTGAAGTCCATGGATCAGGGAAATGAATAAATACATTATCGATTTCGCCGACCTCAAAAAGCTCTGCCACATTGAAGGCATGAAAACGAGCTACTGCGGCGTTTTTGCAACCCGCATTGTCTGCGCGACGAATCGTTTGAATAAGGGGTTTGTATTTAAGCTCCAAACCCACAACCAGACGCTGGGGATTTTTTTGTGCATAATGCGCGAAGTGAGTTCCATTACCAGTCCCCACCTCTAAATCCATCGGTAGATTGGGATCTGCTTTAAACACCTCAGAACGCCACTTACCTTTATTCAGAGGTGCACGGACTTCGTCGAAAGCAATGTGTGAATATCTGCCATTCAACGCCAACGTGTAGTCAGTTTGGTGTGGCAAATCAGTGGTGATATTAATGCGTCTGCGAGCGGAAATTGGAGCGTCTGTCATGCCCTCTGATTAGACTGTTTCGTTGGCTCCGGTCAAGCTTTTCACCGTAAAGGGCTCACGACCTGAAAATGGCTGCAAACGAATCGGGCAATCGGGCATATCACAGCGGCTGCAGTAGGATTTTTTACAAGGGTCGATGTGGAAAGCGATCTCCCCATCAAAGACGTAATCAGAAACGACTTTTTGCTCAAAATCATGAGTCTCGCTATGAACATGGGCCACATCCCAATACTCGGGAACGACGACGTGAGCGTCTACGTGATGGAATCTGCCCGAGCGAATAATCCGCAAATTATGAATATCAATAATTCCGGGTGAACGATTTTTTTCAAGAGCTGCGCCAAGATCTTTAACTGATTCTTCGCTAGCTTCATCCAGCAACCCACCCAAAGACTCTCTCACGATAACCCATCCGGACCATGCCAGCTGCAATCCCACCAAAATGGCAATCACTGGATCTAACCAAGTAAATTGCGTGAAGAGCACCACTCCCAAACCGACCATCACTCCCACTGTTGTCAGAACATCTGACAACACATGAGATCCACTGGCCCGCAAAGCCTCAGAATGATGATCGCGACCGACTTTCTTGAGATACAAACCCAAAATCAAATTAAGAACGGCGCCCAAACCAACTATGGCCAAACCAATCTCGAGGCGTTGGGGTGGTGATTGGCTCAAAAGAGCCTTGACCGCTTCAAAAATAATCAACAACGCTGCGAAGAAAATCAAACCGCCTTCGAATGCGGCGGAAAAATACTCGGCCTTACCATGTCCATAAGGATGATTTTCATCGGCCGGTTGAGCTGCAAATCGAACGACGAAAAGGGCGACAATTGATGCGATCACATTGACGATACTCTCTAGCGCATCTGACAAAATAGCCGCTGATCCTGTGAGCCGATAAGCGACGACTTTGATCGCAAAGATCAAAATACTGGCGATGGCTGAAATCCAAGCGGCACGATTACGAATTTTATCTGAAGATGTCAGGATATTTGTGGCCATAAAAGGGTTTTCATCAATCCCTTGGGAACAGTCAATGAATTATTATCCCGCTGCCTTTTTACGGTTTTGGGCTGCTGGTTTAATCTCGACGACCTTGCCAGTTTCCGACTTACAATAACACACCTGGTTGCGACCACCGCGTTTGGCATCATACAAAGCATGGTCTGCGCGTCGAACCAATTCCTTTGCAGAAATACTTTCACCCGGAATCGTAATAGCAAACCCCAAAGATGCCGTCATTTTGATGGAGTCCTCACCATTGCGGAAGGTTGTCTTCGCCACCGTTTCCCTTAAACGTTCACAAAAATGCATGGCACCTTCGTGATTCGTTTCCGTCAACACAACCAAGAACTCGTCACCACCGTAGCGAGCTGGGATATCGATATTTCTTGTGCAAGCTCTGATAATCTTCCCTACTTCAGAAAGCACGTAGCTTCCAAAAAGGTGATCATGTCCATCATTTACGGTTTTGAAGTAATCCATGTCCATCATGACAACACAGACATCACGATTAAAGCGTTTTGCACGCTCCATCTCGAAATCCAAACGTTGATACAATGAACGCATGTTATACAGACCCGTTAAGTCATCCGTATCAACCAGCTCTTTGAGTTTCTCATTGGCGAATAATAATTGCTCATGAAGATCACGAATTCGCAATTGAGAGCGAATGCGCGCTAAAAGCTCAAGCGGCACAAAAGGCTTTACAATGTAATCGTCCGCCCCAGAATCCAGAGCTTCGATAATCGCCTCTGTGCTGGAATTTTCAGATACAAAAACGCAAGACACATGGGATAAGCGTTCACGAATGGTTTTCAAAACTCTAAGTCCCGCCATAGACGGAGCAATCCAATCAAGAATCACCACATGGGGAATCCAAGTTTCAATCAACTTATGAGCTTCTGACTCTGTCGTCACTCCCCGGGCGTCATAGCCTTCCCAACGGAGGGGCTCCAGCATTATCTCTAAGCTGTCTTTGTCGTCGTCAATTACTAGAATTCGCCGACTTTTAGGATGTTTCGTGCCAGTTTCAAAACTCATCTATACACCATAATAACGTTGACCTACTTTTCGGTTAAATTGTCCATTTTGTTTAGGTTTTAAATCCGTTCTTACGGCTTGTTTTGGGCTAGATCAGAGTCCGGTTGATTCAGGCCTCGCTCGTTTTGGCCTCTGGCTTTGGTCCTAGGCCTTTGGCTCGCTGAGGAACTTGTGCCCGCCCCGTCCGACCCTCAAAGATTTAGACTCAATCGGCGGACGAAATGATTAATCGAAAAATATGATTGATGTCGCTTCAGTAGCTCTAAGCGTTTAAGACCCTTGGAGACGTTTAGGCGACGTATGTTTTTCATTTTAATGGTCGAGCGATTGGGCGTTAATCGTTGAATTGGTTTGGGATATTCGATATTTAGATTAGGTTCGATTTCTTCCTACGTTTGGGGTTTTTTTATGAGTTTAAATTTTGCTGAATACGAAAAAAAATGGCAGAAAAAATGGGCCGATTCAAAAGCGTTTCAAGCTGAGACACTTTCATCGAAGCCGAAGTATTATGCTCTAGATATGTTTCCTTATCCTTCGGGATCAGGTTTACATATTGGGCACATGGCTTCTTATACTCCAGGTGATATTGTTTCACGCTACAAGCGCGCGAAAGGTTTTAACGTTCTGCACCCGATGGGCTACGACGCTTTCGGTTTGCCGGCTGAACAGTATGCTATCCAAACTGGTATTCACCCAGCGATCACGACTGAAAAGGCTATCGCAAGTTTCCGCCAAACGTTGCAGTCCTTTGGGTTTAGCTTTGATTGGTCCCGCGAAATCTCCACTGCCGAGCCTAAGTACTACAAATGGACTCAATTTATTTTCTTAAAACTCTATGAGCGCGGCCTTGCTTACCAAAAAGAAGTGCCTGTGAACTGGTGCCCAGAGTTGAAAACCGTTTTGGCCAACGATGAGGTTATCGATGGTAAATCTGAACGCGGCGGTCACCCAGTGATTCGTGTTCCGATGAAACAGTGGATGCTTAAAATCACTGACTATGCGGAACGCCTCTTGAACGATTTGGATAAGGTTGATTGGCCAGAACGCACAAAAGAAGCTCAACGCAACTGGATTGGAAAATCAGAAGGTGCACGCGTTAGCTTTAAAATTGCTGACAGCGAAGAGTCCTTCGAAGTTTTCACAACTCGTCCGGACACTTTGTTCGGCGTAACCTTCATGGTCATGGCCCCAGAACATCCTCTGGTTAAAAAAATCACTTCGCAACCGCAACACGCAGCAGTTGAGGACTACGTTCTTGCGACATCCCGCAAGTCCGAAGTGGAACGAAAAGCTACCACGGAAAAAACAGGTGTCTTTACGGGCGCCCACGCGATCAATCCAATTTCTGGAGAAAAAATCGAAATCTGGATCGCTGACTACGTTCTGACGGACTATGGAACCGGTGCAATCATGGCCGTTCCTGGTCACGATGCTCGTGATTTTGAATTTGCGACAAAATTCAATCTTCCGGTTAAGCGTGTTCTTGAAGGTGGCGACTCTTTGCCCTTTGAAGGTGAAGGCACTTTAGTGAATTCAGACTTCTTGAATGGATTAACAAAAGCTGCAGCGATTCAAAAAATGCTTCAACACCTTGAAGCAAAAAAAATCGGCGTTCGCGAAGTCCAATATAAACTTCGCGACTGGTTGTTTAGCCGTCAGCGTTACTGGGGCGAACCGTTCCCAATTGTTAACTTCCCTAAAGCAGGTCAAATGGGTGTTCCGTACAATGAACTCCCAGTGATGTTGCCAGAAGTTGCGGACTACGAACCTTCTGCAACTGGCGAAGCTCCTCTCGCAAAGATTCATGAGTGGGTGACTTACCAAGGTAAGGCGGGAGCTGGCGAAGGCGAAGCGGGCCGTCGCGAGACAGACACCATGCCGGGTGCTGCGGGTTCCTCTTGGTATTTCTTGCGCTACATTGATCCTAGCAACGACCAAGCGCCATTTGATCCAAATGCTGAAAAATACTGGATGCCGGTAGACCTTTACGTGGGTGGACCTGAACATACCGTAGGTCACTTGCTGTACTCTCGTTTCTGGATGAAGGTTCTTTTCGATTGCGGTCTTGTGACCCACGACGAGCCATTCCAAAAGCTGGCACATCAAGGGATGATCCTAGGCCCTGATGGACAAAAGATGTCGAAGTCTCGTGGTAACGTGATTTCACCAGAAGACATCGCCAAAACTCATGGTGCTGACTCGATCCGCACGTTTATCAGCTTCATGGGCCCTTTAAACGCCGACAAACCGTGGTCTCCAACGGGTATCGATGGGGTGAAGCGCTTTTTGGACCGCGTAGGCCGCTTGGTTGTATCTGACGACGGAGCCTATGTAGCGACCAAAGAAGCCTTGCCGCCGGCGATTGAGAAATTACTTCATAAAACCATCAAAAAGGTCACAGAAGACATCGAGGGCATGAGCTTTAACACGGCCATTGCCGCAATGATGATCTTGGTAAACGATCTTTACAAGGCCGAGTGCCGCTCGGAACTGGTTCTAAAACCACTGGTTCAAATCCTTGCTCCGTTCGCTCCGCACTTAGCAGAAGAATTGTGGGAAAAAATGAGTGGCCAGGGACTTTGCTCTTTGGCTCCGTGGCCAAATTATGATAGTACCCTTTGCGCTGATGACACTGTGACGATCGGCGTGCAAGTTAACGGCAAAATGCGTGGCACGATCGAACTAGGCGTAACCGCTTCTGAACAAGAAGCTGTTTCCGCGGCGAAAGCCGTGTCCGGTGTTTCTGCACTACTCGCTGGCAAAGATCCTGATAAAGTGATCTATAAAGCAGGTAAGATTTTGAACCTAATAATCAAAGCTTAGGCTTTCTCTTCGAGAGGCCCAAGCGAAGTACTCCGGCGAAACCGGAGTACAGAACAGATGAGGGCCTACGAAGATGTCAAATTGGAGTCCTGAAAAAAGCGCGGCGCTTTACGGTATCAACAACTGGGGCAACGGTTATTTCAGAATTAATTCAGTAGGCAATGTAGCTGTTACTCCCATGGGTGCAAATGGTCCTTCTGTGGACTTGCACGAATTAACTCAAGATCTTTTGGACCGTGGTATTCGCGTTCCAATTATGATCAGATTCCCAGACATCATCAAGTCACGCGTTGAGTTGCTGAACGGCTGCTTTAAAAAAGCTTTCGCTGATCACGGTTACAAAGGCAACTATAACGGCGTGTACCCAATCAAAGTGAATCAACAACGTCACTTAGTGCAAGAGATTGTTAAATACGGCAAAGACTATCACATGGGCCTTGAGTGCGGCTCTAAACCAGAGCTTCTGGTAGTTCTGGCTTTGATGAGCACAGAAAATGCGTTGATTATCTGCAACGGTTTTAAAGATGCTGAGTACATTGAAACAGCAATCCTTTCTCAAAAACTAGGTCGCAACACAATCATCGTTGTGGACCGTAAAGAAGAATTGAAAATGATCGTGGACGTGGCGAAGAAATTCAACACTCGTCCAAAAATCGGTTTCCGCGCAAAATTGAACACTCAAGGTGCGGGTAAATGGGTTGATTCTTCTGGGGCTCGTTCTAAGTTCGGTTTAACAGCGTCTGAAATCGTTGATGGCGTTGAGTACTTGAAGGCCGAAGACATGCTGGATTGTTTGGAACTGATGCATTACCACATTGGTTCACAAGTTCCGGCTATCCAATCTATCAAGTCTTCTTTGAAAGAAGGCGCTCGCTTCTATACTGAACTTGTTAAAATGGGCGCGGGTCTTAAGTATCTCGATGTTGGCGGCGGTCTGGGTATCGACTACGACGGTTCTGGCCACTCTGACAGCTCCGTAAACTATTCCGAACAAGAGTACGCCAACGATATCGTGTCCACGGTTCAAACTCTGTGCGACGAAAAAGGCATTGCCCATCCAAATATCGTGACTGAGTCAGGCCGCTTCATGGTTGCCCATCACTCCGTGTTGGTTTTCAATGTTTTGGGCATGAATGACCTTCACCGCAACGAACCTCCACGTCCTGCAACAAAAACAGACCCTTCGATCATGCAAGACATGCAGTACATCTTTGAAAAAGTGAACAAAGACAACATTAACGAATGCTTCAATGACCTTGAACAATCGAAAAACGAAACTTTGCAGCTTTTCACATACGGTGTGTTGTCTCTTGAGCAGCGCGCATGGTGTGAGTCTATGTACTTCACTATCGCAACAAAAATGGTGACGTTAGCAAAAACCGTCCCTGACACGGAAGACATCATTGCGAATTTGTCTAAAGAGTTGTGCGACACTTATTACTCGAACTTCTCTTTATTCCAATCCCTTCCAGACTCTTGGGCGGTAGGACAATTGTTCCCGGTATTGCCAATTCACCGTCTGGGCGAAGAGCCTACTCGTGAAGCGACATTGGCGGATTTAACGTGTGACTCTGACGGCGTCATCGAAAAATTCATCGACACTGAGTCTGGCGAACCAAAAGACACTGTTCGTTTGCACAAATTCACAGATGGCCAACAGTACTATTTGGGTGTTTTCCTAACGGGTGCATACCAAGAGATCCTGGGCGATTTGCACAACTTGTTCGGTGACACTGATGCAGTTCATATTTCATTGAATGGTGTTGGTTACACAATTGATCACTATGTCCCAGGTGACACTGTGACTGAAGTATTGTCATACGTTCAGTACGGCCGCTCTGAAATGGTTGATAGCGTTCGTCAAGCCACTGAAGATTCTATCCAAAAGGGTTCTATCACGAAGCAAGAAGCGAAGCTGCTTATCAAGCACTACGAAGAAGGTCTCTCTGGTTACACATACCTCGAAGAGGCAGAATAACTGACTGGCGCTCCGACTTTTTCGGAGCAAACTAAAAGGCGCCCACAAGGCGCCTTTTTTTATTTGTTCCATCACATCAATCTTAACCTGAATAGATTCGATCTATTTTGTTTTATAAAACATTACACACTAGTTAATACGATCTCGAAATTTTCTAACTGATCATAGACTTCCAAATTAAATCTAAAGATAGGAAGTTTCAGATGCCGCATAGAAATAAAAATCGCCAAGAATTCACAAGTAATCGCAATGAAAATCGTCCTTATCGCAGCAATCATATTGATGAGCGCCGTGATTGGTACGAACGCGACATGATGGACGAACGATCCGGATATCGTGCCGACAGTCCATCCCAACGCGAGCGCAATTATGATACAGACAGAAGTCTTCGCGGAAATACTTATGAATCGGAACGATGGGGTGCTGGTGCCAACGACCGTGAATCTTCACGGGACTATTCCACAAATTATTCCCGCGACTACAACCGTGATATGCCAAGTGACTACACCTCAACGCCGCAAAGAGCTTCCAGCTCGTCTTATGCAGGAAAGGGTCCTAAGAATTTCAAACGCTCGGATGAACGCATTCAGGAAGAGGTTTGTGAAATGCTCACTCGTCATCATGACATCAACGCCGATGACGTCGAAGTCGAGGTTAAAGATGGCGAAGTCACACTTTTCGGAACCGTTTCAGAGCGCCGTATGAAACACATGGCAGAAGATGTGGCCGAAAGATGTTTTGGTGTTAAAGATGTCGTCAATAACATCCGCATTAAAAGAGAAAATGAAAGGGATTTTCTCAGCTCAGAAGATACATCCCACTCCCGATCCGAAAGAACCGGACAATCGGAAAGAAAAGGTTCGTCATCGAACGTTCAAAACCCAAGTCATTAGTCATCAAATAACGACGGCAATCCATAAGGATTGCCGTTTAATTTTCTAAAACTGGAGACCTCCGTGGCAAAACCCCTTGAAGGCAAATATGTGGCTATTCTTGCGACCAATGGTTTTGAACAGTCCGAATTATTAGAACCCAAGAAAGCTCTCGAAGATGCGGGAGCAAAAACCTTTGTCGTTTCTCTTAAGCATGGAGCGATCAACGGTTGGAAAGAAAAGAACTGGGGTGAATCCATCAAAGTGGATCTTTCGTTAAGCGAAGCGGATCCAGGGGAATTCGATGCGCTCTTCCTGCCTGGTGGAGTGATGAACCCCGATGCCCTTCGCAACGATGAGCGCGCTGTTGAATTTGCCCAAGCCTTTGTCGATGCAGAAAAGCCCATCGCCGCTATTTGCCACGGTCCTCAACTGCTCATCGAAACTGGAATACTTGCCGGCAGAAAAGTAACTTCCTATCCGTCATTTAAAACCGACATACTTAATGCCGGTGGTGACTGGTATGATTCTGAAGTAATCGTGGATAAGGGCCTAGTGACCAGCCGCAGACCTGAAGATATCCCCGCCTTTAACAAAAAAATGATTGAGGAATTCGCGGAGGGCCGACATCCCCGTCTGCCTTTAAGAGAAAACGAACAGCATCCGCAACATTGATTCATAAAATAAAAAAGGGCGAAGTTTCCTTCGCCCTTTTAATTTCAATATTTAATTCAAACTACATTTTGGCATCGAAAGCGTCACGTACTGCATTTCCGATGTTATTGAGAAGGATCAAAGTCACAACAATCGCAACCAATGGACCCCACACCAACCACTCAGCAATCGTAAACCACTTTTGTGCTTGAGCCATCAACTCTCCCCATGAAGGAGTTGGAGGACGAAGGCCAAGTCCCAAGTAATCCAAAGTTGAAAGCATATACACGTTCGACGAAATCGCAAACGGCGCCAAAGTGATGATCGGAGTCAACGCATTCGGTAAGATGTGCTTCGAGATAATACGCTTATGATCCGCGCCAACAGCTTTTGCAGCTTCAACGTACTCACGCTTTCTTAAAGAAAGGAATTGCGCACGCATGTATGCGGAAATACCCGTCCATCCAAACAACGCCGTGAAACCGGCAAGCAACATCAAACTTGGCGTAAAGATCGCGATAATCGTGATCAAGATGAAAAGGTACGGAGTACTTTCCACAATCTCAACCACACGTTGACCAACAAGGTCTACCTTACCGCCCATGTAACCCATCAATGAACCAATGGTGATACCGATTGCATAAGTCGCAAACCAAGCACCAAAAGCGAAGATCATTGTGTAACGGAAACCGTAAAGAAGACGAGTCATAACGTCACGGCCAGACTCATCAGTTCCCAACCAGTTAACTTTTGTCGGAGGAGACGGATAAGTATCAACGGATTTATTACTTTCGTAAGGATCCCACTGGATGATCGGCCAAACAGCCCAGTCACCCTCTTTAAGTTCAAGAGAGCGATAATCCATCACAAAAATGTCATCACGGCCAAAAGCAGTCGGATGATATTCTTTAAACAATGGGAAGTAAGTTTGGCCATTGTAGTGAACGATATGAGGACGGTTGTTTGCCCATAGTTCAGCCGTAAAGCTGAAGAAGAACATCGCCAACAAAATCCAAATAGATACAACTGCTAAGCGATCACGCTTAAAACGGCGGTAACGTTTAAGTGTAAGTTCATTCTTAATAAGATACTTCTGAATTGGATCCATCATTTGAAGTCAATCCTTGGGTCAATGATCACGTAAATGATGTCGCTCAGAATACGGCCCACCATCAATAACAATGATGAAATGAAAGTCAGACCCATGATCACGTTATAGTCACGAGCCAATACAGATTGATAACCAAGTAAGCCGATACCATCCAAGTTGAACATCTGTTCGATGATCAGGGAGCCGGCCAA
This sequence comes from Bdellovibrio sp., assembly GCA_046070625.1. Taxonomy (GTDB): domain Bacteria; phylum Bdellovibrionota; class Bdellovibrionia; order Bdellovibrionales; family Bdellovibrionaceae; genus Bdellovibrio. The sequence goes on from JBJTMR010000241.1 coordinate 65,883, forward strand.
GAACACACTCAAGAAACCACCCAAACCTGTAGCGATCGGGATCAATGCATTTCTAAGGGCATGTTTAAAGATAACCACACGCTCAGAAAGACCTTTAGCGCGAGCGGTCCGCACGAAATCAGACTTAACCACGTCCAACATTGAGTTTCTCATCAATATAGAAAGCTCCGTGAAACCACCGATCATGTAACAGATCAAAGGCAATACAAAGTGATGCGCACGATCGACGATTTTGCCCCAAGCAGAAAATGACTCATAGTCATCTGCTTGTAAGCCACCCAAAGGGAACATATTCAATTTACCAGCAAATACCACGATCAAGAAAATACCCAAGATCAAAGGTGGAATTGCATAGGTTAGATTCAGCAAGACGGTCGTAAATGCGTCAAAGCCAGTACCAGCTTTAATCGCCTTACGAACACCCAACGGAATACAGACCAAATATGTAAGGACTAAAGAAAAGAATCCAAATGTCAAAGACACCGGAAGCTTACTTACGATGACGTCAATAACAGGCTCTTGATAAGTGAAGCTGTCACCGAAATCTAAGCGAGATAGGTTTTTCAACCAAATGAAGTAACGAACATGAACAGGCTTGTCGAATCCATATTGCTTTTTAAGCGCTTCGATAACTTCTTCGTTAACAGCAGTGTCACCACGGCTGTTAACGCTAGAAGCTCCGCCACCACCACCGGCCGATCCGAAACGGATGGCCTGTAGCTTTTGCTCAATCGGGCTCCCTGGAGCCAGATTGATAAGAATGAAAGTAACAAGTGTGATTCCGAAAAACGTCGGAATCATCAGCATAAGTCGACGGATCAGGTAAACGAACAAGGCCCTACTCCCGCGGTATCAAATATTAAGGTTTAACCCACCAGTAGTCTTTACCAACTTCGTATTTGAATGTCTCTGCAGGCATGCCAATACGTGATGAATTTGCATAAAATTCATACTTATCGTTGAAAAGGAACGCGTATGGAGCATCTTCAGCGATTTTTGCATAAACTTTTTTCAATAAAGTAACACGTTTAGCTTTAGTTGGTTCAATACGAGCTTCTTCGATCAACTTGTCAACTTCAGGGCTTTTGTAACCAATGAAGTTAGAGCCACCTGGAACTGCGCCAGAAGAATGCCAGATTTGTTTAGGATCTGGATCAACAGAACCACCACCCCACGCCATTGTCACAGCGTCGAAGTTAGCATCATCAACCAATTTCAAGAATGAATTCCACTCAAGGTACTTCAATTCCATGTCGATGCCGGCTTTTTTCAAGTCTTCACGGTACATAGTCCAATATTTCTCAACGTCTTTGTTTGCATAAAGAAGAGAGAATTTGAATTCAGTTTTCTTACCATTGATTGTTTTTTCAAGAACACCGTTCTTATCAAGATCCGTCCATCCAGCTTTAGCAAGAAGCTCTTGAGCCTTTTTAGGGTTGAACTCAAAAGCTTTATTGCCTGGATTGTATTCAGACTTGATGTAAACAGCACCGTTCGCAAGGTCAGACATGCCATAACGGAATTTTTTGTTCATCTCTTCACGATTCAACAAATGAGCCAATGCGATACGAACATTTTTGTCTTGGAACAAGTCTTTACGAAGATTCCAACCGATGAAGCCGTAAGATTTTGGAGAATCATTAGCCACTTTGTGCTTGATGATTGTTTTACCCCAAGGAGCGCCTTCAGTTTTCTTCATGAAAGATTCGATACGAAGGTCGATGTAATCCAACTCGCCTTTTTTCGCTCTTTCCAAAGTTACGTTTTCTTCTTTGAAGAAACGGATTGTGATGGTGTCGAAGTTGTACATACCTTTGTATGCCACATCGTCGTTACCATACCATTTGTCGAATTTTTTCAATTGGATCAATTGACCACGATCAAATTTCGCCAATTTGTATGGACCAGAGCACATAAGCTCGCGGTTCATTTTTTTAGACTTAGCTACGTCGCTGTAGATGTGCTTAGGGATAACAGTCAAACCAGCAGCAGACTCGAAGTTTTTGAAGTACATGTCTTTTGCGTAAAACTTAACTGTCAATGGATCTACGATTTCAACCTTTTGGATGCCTTCGTAGTATGGGCGCAAATGAGCCGCTTCGTAAGCTGGGTTGAAAATAGCGTCAAAAGAGAATTTTACGTCTTCCGCAGTCACTGGGTGACCATCGTGGAAGACTGCGTTCTTACGGATATGGAAGGTGAAGACTTTATTGTCTTTAGAAACTTCCCATTTGTCAGCCAAACGAGCTTTCCATTCATAAGTGTCGGAGTCACGAGTCAACAAACCTTCGCAAACATAAGCTTGTACGTTAGAAGCGTACAAATCAGTGCTTGTGATCGGGTGTAATGTTGGGGGCTCGCCGCCAAGATTAATAACGAAATTTCCGCCTTTAGGTGCAGCAGCATTTGGTGCTGTCGCGAAAGCGGGAGCGGTCAAAGCTGAACTCAAAACGAGTGCCAGAAGAGCCTTCATATTCATTGTGTTTCCTCCAAAGAATTTCGCTGGGAAATTAAGTAGTTCCCAAAGTGGGCTTAAAATGGGTTATGCGCCAAAAATAATCAAGTTATTGCTCGATTGACACGTCGCTTAAATGCTATAAATCCTAGCTCATTTTCAAGGAGAAAAAAATGTCTGAAAAGACAGAAAAAACGACACCTAAGTTCGACCCAACAACGACAATTTCTGCAGAGTTTGGAATCTTCGGAATCCCTATGACGGAAGAAGAATCCAAGGTTGTTCTGGTTCCTGTTCCCTGGGAAGTCACAACGTCTTACGGCGAAGGCGCTTCACGCGGCCCTCAAATCATTCGTGATGCCAGCGAACAAATTGACCTCTTTGATATTGAACTGGGTAAGGCTTACGAAGTCGGTTACCACATGCGCGAGCTTTCTGAAGAGCTTCAAGCTAAGAACGACAAATTCAAAGCCGTGGCGCAGGAACTCATCGGTATGCGTACAAGCATGAGCGATGACACAGTCAAAATGGACAAATTGGCCGCTCAGGTAAACGTCGCTTGTGAAGAAATGTCGCAATGGGTTTACGCACAATGCTCTGACGTTCTGAACAAAGGCAAACTTTTGGGACTTGTCGGCGGGGACCACTCCACTCCATTGGGTGCGATCCGTGCGGTTAGCGATAAGTTCAAAGGTGAATTCGGGGTTCTTCATATCGATGCCCATGCTGACTTACGAACAGCTTACCAAGGCTTCAAGCAATCTCATGCTTCCATCATGTACAACGTGATGACTGATGACAAAAGACCTAAGAAATTGGTTCAAGTCGGCATCCGCGACTTCTGTGAAGAAGAATACGATTTCAGCAACTCTCGTGACGACATCAAAACGTTCTATGACCTTGAGCTTAAGCGCCGTCTTTTGAAAGGCGAAACTTGGGAAAAGGTTTGCCAAGACATCATCAAAGAATTGCCGCAAAACGTTTATATCTCTTTTGATATCGATGGTTTGGATCCCGCATTCTGTCCTCACACAGGAACTCCAGTTCCTGGCGGCTTGAGTGTGGACCAAGTTTTCTTTTTGTTCCGCGAAGTGCACAACTCTGGTCGTAAGATCATCGCCTTTGACTTGAACGAAGTTTCCACTGGCGGCCTTGATCCACACGAAGTGGAGTGGGATGGCAACGTGGGCGCGCGTATTTTGTATAAAATGTGCGGATGGTTGGCGAAATCAAATGCTTAAAGTTTACGAATACGCAAAATGTTCGACTTGTGTGAAGGCACTGAAGTTTCTTGATGGAAAAAAAGTTTCTTATGAAAAACTTCCGATCGTAGACAAAGCTCCTTCACAAAAAGAACTTAAGGAAATGCTCGCGGCCCTGAAAGAGCGCGGCGGCAGCCTTAAAAATTTGTTCAACACTTCAGGTGTTATGTACAAAGAAATGAAGTTAAGCGAAAAGCTTCCGTCTATGACAGAAGCTGATGCGATTAAGCTTTTGTCTGAAAATGGCAAGCTAGTAAAACGTCCGTTCGCACTAGGCAAAGACGTTGCACTGGTAGGCTTCAAAGAAGACGAATGGAAAAAGGTTTTTTAATAAAATACTTTTGAATCTATTCACATTCTCCCCTGCCTAGGACCAAAGCGAATACTCAAAACCTTCTGATCGTGCGATGATATTGGCGTCAGGAGGTTTTTATGATCAGCCTATCGATCGTAGTCTTAACACTGGCGATAGTTTTTGGAGGACTTTGGATGATAATGAAGTTTTCCAAAGGTGAAGAGCTTAAAAAAGACTACCGTGACAAATACACCAACAGACATCACAAAAGAGGAGCGTAGCTTCTCTTTTTTCTGCTTCGGAACTGCCTCGTTTTTGCCTTATATTGCAAACTTCAGTTGCGGAGAATCTATCGACTCTTCTTTTTTTCCTTGAGAGCCTAAACGCACGCCAAGACCAATCAAGCGAACTGCGACTCCACGTCGGTCCCAGGCTTTTTCCAAAAGACGACGGAAGTCTTCCTGTGAAGGAACGCCGTGAATAACTTCCTCATGTGTCGTCGATTTAAAATCAAAGAACTTAAGTTTAACAACCATCCCTTTGATGCGATCTTGATACTGACCACGCTCTAAGCGTTGCAAAAAATCCTCATAAAGACCGGGAACTTGCTTCAGACACTCCTCTAAAGTCGCAAGGTCTTTGTTGTAGGTTTCTTCCACTGTCAGAGACTTTCGCTCCCATTCTGTAATCACCTCGCGATGATCGACCCCACGAGCATAGTCGTACAAATCCTGCGCCCGCGATCCAAACCAACGATGCAAGTCGGAAACCGAGTACTTCTGAATGTGACCCAACGTGTGCAGCCCTAAGTCATGCATTTTCTGCGCGGTGACTTTTCCCACTCCAAAAATTTTTTCTACGGGAAGCTCTTTAACAAAACCTTCGACATCTTGAGGGCGTATAACGAATTGCCCATTGGGCTTTTTCCAATCACTGGCAATCTTGGCCAAGAACTTATTTGGTGCTATCCCGGCCGAAGCCGTTAAGTTTCGTTCCATAAAAATCAATCGGCGAATTTCCTGCGCAATCAAAGTGGCGCTGCCACCAAACTCCTTGCAGTCCGTGACATCAAGATATGCCTCGTCTAATGACAGTGGCTCAATTTTTTTAGTGAATCGTTCGAAGATCTCTCGAATCTTACGGCTTTCTTCTTTGTATAAGTCAAAATGCGGTGGAATCAGAATAAGCTGCGGGCACAAACGCACCGCCTGGGAAGAAGGCATTGCTGCACGCACACCAAACTTGCGCGCCTCGTAGCTTGCCGTACAAAGCACGCTTCGAGAGTTCGGTGGCCCCCCGATCCCCAAAGGTTTCCCTTTAAGATCCGGACGGTGTTTCACCTCAACGGCTGCATAAAAGCAGTCCATATCCACGTGGATAATCTTCTTCATTTACATATTATTTACATATCAATCAGAATAGGTCAAGTCGGATCTGTTTCCAACTGGCCCGGGGTCTCGGCCTCAGGCATCGCGCCTTTCACCGGCACAAACTTAGATGAAATTAAAGCATGAGCTTTGTCAGCAATCAAACCGCGGTCATCCCCTGGATTGACCGTAATCACATCCAAAAATTCAATTTCGGCGGTCACGGACTTCAATGTGAGCGTCCCCCAAAATGACGTTCCAAAAGACACATCGCCATACCAGCAAACAGAGTCACGCCACTTCACGTGGAAATCTTCCCCGTTCACTTCACGGAAATTTACGACCGCAGGTCGAATCGGAACTCCCGCCTCTGCCGCTGCCATCATCAAGGTTCGCTTAAACGGCAAAACTCGTTCACCATTTGTGGAGGTTGCCTCAGGATACAAAACGACGTCGAAGCCTTCTTTCAGAGCCATCGCCAAAGACTTCATTTCTTCCAAAATGCGCGTGCGACTGCGGCGTTCAACATACATGCAGCCCGCCAATTCCGTGATCGGACCCAATAAGGTATTCTCTTTCATTTCGTGGGACGTAATGAACGACACCGGCATCACTGAAGCCAAAATCAAAATATCAATAAAGCCCATGTGGTTTGAAACGATCAAAGAGCCTTGATGTGAATCGGTAGGTCTATTGGTCACAATCAATTTAAGGCCCAAGCTCTTCAACATCAGCCCGCTAAAAAAGCGCGTGTTTTTTTGAAAAGCGTGGCGGCGCTTTTTTGGATCACGCAGTATCAATGCAAAGAAACCTGCGTGAACCGCATAACCCGTTATCAAAACCAGAAATAAAATAAGTCTTAGGACTCCGCGGAGTCCAGTTTGAATCGCTTCCACAGAGTTCTATTTAAATCTTCTCGATGCAAAATCGTCAAGAAATCTATGCAGCGGAACTCCTTGTCCCATGCCGGTTCTCCACCAAGGTATGCCCCAATTTTGAGGTATGCTCGACATAGAGGTGGCATCAAGGCTTCAGCCTGCGCTCTCTGAGTTTCCGTGAGAGGTCTGCTAAATTCAGCTCTAACTTCAGACAATTTTGGTAATGTATAAGATGAGGTCGGATGAGCACAAAACGCAGGTGCCAGTCGCCCTTCCTCTTCAAAGTACTTGGTTAATAAGGCGGCGTTATAAGGATCTTCAGTCATCACTGTTGCACAGCCGAAAAGAATTTTGGCATCGATGGCTGACATGTATTCAGCAATCCCACGCCATAACAAAGAAATCACAGCTCCCCTGCGGTAATCCTTATGGATGCAGGCCCGGCCCAGTTCTAGCTTCACCCCTGGCTGTTGCAGTAAGGTTGTCAGTTCAAACTCATTTGCTGAATAGAATTTGTTCGTATGCAAAGAACTGCGCAAACGATAGGTTCCGATCACTTTTTCAGAGCGCTTATCTTTAATAATAAGGTGATCACAATCGAAGTCATATTGATCCACATCGACGCCAGTTACGGCTGTGTGGCCTAGCATCTCCTTTTTGAAGACTTCATAGCGCAAAGCTAGAGCCTCTTTCAGCTCAGGAATCGTCGTGACCGTCTTAAAGATGAACGGGCCTACTTCAGATTGAATTTCAACTTTAGGTCTGAACTTGTGAATTTTATGAACTCTAAGCTGATAGAACGAATGAAGATTCAAAGCACTCATCACGATGATTCCTCCTGTGAATCAACGATAGTGTAACGAACCTTCTTTCCTGACATTGTCAGAAAACTTACAGGATACTGTAGGAAATACGTTTTACAAAATTAAGGAGGCGGCCTTATTCAGACGATCGAAAAGAGACTCCCAACGCTCCCCAACCTGGCTGGAGTCACGATAAAACACGATGCAATCAGCACCCGTTTGAGCGGCCTCTCGAAGCTGACCATAAAACTCACGGGTCGCCAACAAAGGATCCGCAGAAAGCTTCAAGATCTCTGCTTTATTAATTCCTGAAATCGGTTTAATGATTTTGATGCTTTCAATTTCATCTGGAAGCTGTGAAATCTTTTGATTCACTTCCTGAAGCAAGGATTCTACAGAACGACTCGAGTCCAGTGATACAATCAATGGGATCGGCGGCATATAATGATGCTTCATATGCCCTGGTGATTCACGCTTATCAAGCTGTTCAATAAATTCGTAAGTGAAACCTTTGTCTTTAAGAACCCGCTCAAGGTCAGACTTCAGAATATGACCTCGGCGCAGAATGGAAAGTTCGACCTTATCCGGGCGATGACGAACCAACAAAACTGTCGATTCGATCCCGATTTGACAGTCGCCTCCGTCCATGACGAAAACATCTTCTTTTTTGAATTCCACACGCACGTGACTGGCGGAGGTCGGAGAAGTACGGCCAAATTTATTTGCACTGGGTGCAGCCAAAGGGACGCCAACTTCCTGGATCAGTTCTAAGGCCAAAGGGTGATTGGGCATACGAATACCCACGGACTCCAAGCCCGAAGTGATCATTCCATTCACAGAGGAATCTTTGGGTAAAATCAATGTCAACGGTCCTGGCCAAAACACTTCAGCCAATGCTTGCGACGCCGGCCCCCAATAAGCTGTTACTTTCTTGGCCATCTCGATCGAGGATACATGCACAATCAACGGATCAAAGAACGGTCGTTCTTTCGTTGTGAATATTTTTTCAATTGCGGAGGGAATGTCGATACGTGCAGCCAAGCCGTAAACAGTTTCTGTAGGAAGCCCGACGACTCCCCCTTCTTCCAGAATATGTTTGGCCTTCGTTAAGGCCTCGTTGACCGACATCATGACTCTATTTTTCCTCGCGCAAAATACTAAGTGCACTCTCTTTTACAATATCAGCGCTTGCAAGGAAAGCGATCAATAAACTTAAACCCGTAATAATTAAGACCGACAGTAATGGCTGCATCACAGAGAATTGAAATCCGCCTTCAAATAAATAGAGATTCAGCCCATAACTGACACCGACACTTAAGAAGGCGCCTAAAAAGGAGCTTACAAAAGCGAGGAACGAAAATTCCGCCAGAATAAAGCCTGCGACTTCCCGATGGCTGGCCCCCAGGATCTTTAGCATGTTCATCTCCCAACGGCGTTGTTTAATTTGGCTGCGAACGATGGAAAACAATACGATATACCCGGTGATCAAGGCGAGATACGCCATCAGCTCCAAAGACCAGCTCATCTTTTCCGCAGTTTTTAGGACCTCATTTACAACCCGAACCACATCTACCACGGAAACATTCGCAAACTTGCTAGCTAATGCATTCTGCACTTCATTACGCTTGGCTTCGGAAAGCATTGGGATAGCCGCAATAAATGTCTTCGGTGCCTCATTTAAAACTCCGGACTGAACTAAGACAAAAAAATTCGGCTGAAAGCTGGTCCACTTCACTTTGCGCAAGTTTACGATTTGCCCTTCAACCTCGACGCCCTGGACATCAAAGACCAAAATATCATTGAGCTTCAATCCCATGCGTTCGGCAAAGCGCTCTTCGACAGAAAGGTCCGCATACTTTTGCGTACTAGGATCAAAAGCCGCGCCCATTGGACGCCCCTTGGTAATTTCTTCGGTCCCAGAAAGTTTTTCTCGATAAGACAAATTCATTCCGCGATTACGGAAGCGAGCTTCTCTTTCTTCTTCACGAGTTTTAAAACCTTGCGCCTCGATTTTCCGTTCATAGTCCTGGCCGTTGACCTTCAAAATACGCGCACGAACCAGAGGCGAGACACCCAGTGGTTTCACCTGATGGCTTGCCAAAACATCCTGCACACCTTGCAGTTGCTCATCTTGAATATCGAACATAAAAAGCGATGGGATTTCAGAACCTTTATCAATCGTAAACTCTGCTTGCAGCGTGTTTTTCAGTTGCGGCAAGATGTTTACTAACAACGCTCCCAAGCCCAATGCGACAAACACGGCAAGGCTTGCCCCGGCTCGACGAGACAGCCCTAAGAAACTGAATTTTAAGAACCAACGATTCAGGCCTTTTAACATGCCGGCGAACCTTAAAGTCACATAACCCATTAAAACTAAGACGGCGATAACAACGATCATCGCGCCCGCAAACACTGATCCGGTTTTCCAAGAGTGTGATTGATGAACCGACAATCCATAGAACAGCGCCAATCCTGGCAAATAGCTCCACAAACGAACCCGAGATTCACCGATAGAAAACTTTTCTTCGCTAAATAACTTCGCCGCCTTCAGATCGTAAATCTTCATCAAAAACGGCAAGCTGATAACAAAGCTGCCGAAGACTGCCATCACTAAACAGAGCAGCCAAGTTTCCCCAGTCACTGAGGGCTTTAAATCAAACGGCGTAAAGCTACCCAAGAGTTTCGTTAACAGAGGCAGCACGATCTCGCTTAAAAGGACTGTTGGCAAAGTCGCCAATAAACCCAAAAGCGATGCTTGGATCACATAGACACCGACCGCTTGCAAGCTCTGCAGCCCCAACGATCGCAGAATCGCGATCTCCTTCATGCGACTTGAAAGAAACATGCGATAAATATAAGCCGCACCCAAGGCCGACATAAATAAAGCCACAATAGCGACAAGCCCTAAGTAATCCGATAGATAACCCAGCTGACGTCCTGAGTCCTCCCCCGCTGATTGCGGAGTATCTACAGAAATCTGCGCATCGGTGAGCTTTTGATACATTTGATCTTTGATCAAATTACCATCTGTATTTTCTGGAAACTGAAATAACGTTGCCTGTGAATATGTACTGCCAACCTGAAGCAAACCCGATTCCGGCAGCAATGCGATGTTCACATATATTCTGGGCGCAACGGAAGCCCCTCTGAATGTCTGCGTTTCATCTTTCTCAACGATATCGGCAATCTTTAGGTTCAATTTCCCAAGCTGAATTTCGTCACCAGCTTGCAGGCCCACTTGAGACTGCAATTCTGGATAGATCCAGGCTTGATGATTGTTGATGATATCTTTTACCGATCCCGACTCAATGCGAACCCCAGAGCGAAGCGACAAAGAACCATAAAAAGGATAAGAGCTATCAATGGCCTTCACCATAACCAGGCGAGAGCCTTTCGCGGAATTCATCATCGCGAAAAACTCATAAATTCGCCCCTGCTTGGTGCCCGGGGGCAAAACCTCATTCATTAGTTTGGTTTCGACTTCCGTCAATTCTCGACGAGCGGAAACAGTCAAATCCGCCGACAAAATGGACTTAGCATTTTTTTGCAGTTCATTTTGCACGGAAACATTAAACGCTTGCAGAGACACAAAGCCGGTCAAACCCAAACTTAAATTAAAAACAAAGAACAATCCAAAACGCCAGCTGCGCAGGAGTTCCCTCATAGCCAATCGCAACAACATTTTATTGCTCCTTTAAGATACCTTCTTCAAGGCGCAGTCGACGTTCACAGCGTTGCGCAAGAGCCTCACTGTGAGTCACTAAAATCGTGGTTATTTTGTGTTTGCGAACGACATCAAAAAAAACATCCATGACCTTATCCCCAGTGTGGGTGTCCAAATTACCACTGGGTTCGTCAGCTAAAAGAATTTTGGGTTTCACTACCAAAGCTCGGGCAATGGCCACACGTTGGCATTCTCCACCGCTCAGCTGACCGGGAAAATGATTCAAACGATGTCCAAGACCTAATTCTTTCAAAACTTCTTCGGCGCGCTCTTTGGCATTTTCAATTTTTAGAATTTCCAATGCCAGCATGACATTTTCTAAAGCGGTCAGATGAGAAATTAAATGATACTGTTGAAAAACGATTGCGATATTTTGCGCGCGGAAAAGTGTTAACTCTTGCTCCGTCAGAGGCGTGAGATTGATCTTATCCACACTAATATCCCCGACGTCGGCTCGTTCAAGGCCCGCCAGAATAGACAACAAGGTTGATTTGCCAGAACCGGATTGACCCACAATCGAAACAATTTGCCCAGGTTCAATTTGTACGTTCAACCCTTTTAAGACTGCAATTTCAGTTTCACCTTGGTGAAAACTTTTACGAACGTTCGCTAAGGTTAAACTCATAACACCCCCTGAATGGCTTTAAAGACATTCTCGGCAATTATCTTGTGACCTTCTTCATTAGGATGGATCCCATCGGCCAAATTATATTTCGGATTTCCCGCCACTTTATCCAAAATAAATGGGATAAAAGTAACTTTGTATTTCTTCGCCAAGTCTTCATACATTTTTTTAAACTGCCCCGTGTAGTCCTTGCCATAATTTGGTGGCATATACAGACCACCCAAAATGACACGAACTTTTTCCTTTTGAGCATACTCTATGGCTGCCGCGAGATTTTTTTGGCTTTCCTCAACCTTAAGCCCTCGCAAACCATCGTTTGCACCCAAAGCGAGTAAGACCATGTCAGGCTTGTTTTTAAAAACCCATTTCATACGTCCCACACCAGAGGCAGTGGTCGACCCACTGACTCCAGCATTAACAACGACCCATTCTTTCTTACCGGCGTCATGCAGCTTTTTTTCTAGAACAGCAGGATAAGCAGCATCCTTGGCGACACCATAACCTTCAGAAAGCGAATCACCGAGTACGATCAGTTTTTTTTGCGCAAATGAAAATGAAGAGAAAAGAGAAAACGATACAAGAATTGAAATAAAAAAAGGTCTCATAGTGTGAACTATGAGACCTTCTAAAATTACCTAATACAAGGCAAGCTTAGTCAAAGACTAGCGGTTACCGTAACCACCACGTCCGCCGCCGCCGAAGCCGCCACCACCGCGGCCGCCACCGAATCCACCGCCACCACCACCGCGACGAGGACCACCCTCGCGAGGAGCTTGAGGACGAGCTTCAGAAACGTTGATCGCGCGACCATTTAGTTCAGCGCCGTTTCCTTTTTCGATTGCTGCATCAGCTGCAGAGTCATCAGACATTTCTACGAAACCGAAGCCTTTTGAGCGGCCAGTTTCTCTGTCCATGATAACTTTTGCTGAATCAACTGCGCCGAATTGCGCAAAATGTTGGTGTAGAGCTTCATCGTCTACAGAGTAAGGCAAATTGCCGATATATAACTTTTTAGCCACAAAGACCTCCTGTGGTCGTTAAACCCGAGGAAGCCTTCGAACACGAGAACACTCACACGGGACCGTTAAACTAAATTAAGGCTAGCATAGCTTAAATAACGTGCAAGCCCAAATTTACGATCTCATATTATTAAATTGCAAGGGTACGATATAAGTTCCTGATCGAACCAAAGCGATACACTCCTGCAAGTCATCAATACTTTTACCGGTTACCTTAACCTTATCGTCCGCTACTTGTGGCTGGACCTTTAACTTGGATTCTTTAATATTTTTAATAATTTCCTTAGCAACTTCGCGGTCAATCCCCTGTTGCAAAGTGACCTTTTGACGGAGCATACGCCCCCCAGCAGGTTCTATCTTGTCGAATTTAATCGCCTTTATATCAACACCACGGCGATGCAGTTTGGTTTGCAAAATGCTCCCCATCTGCTCGACTTTGTATTCATCTTCCGCAGACAGTGTGATTTCTTTTTTATCTTTATCCCAAAGGATCTCGGCCTTGCTGCCTTTAAAGTCATAACGACCCTCGACCTCTTTACGGGCTTGGTTAATACCGTTGTCTACTTCCTGGATATTCAATTCAGAAACAATATCAAACGAAGGCATAAAAAAATCCTCTAACTAAAAACCAAATGAAAACAAATCTTAATTAACTCCGCACCATCCAAAACCAAGGTTGATCAAAAAGGTCCAGATGCAAGGCGGAGAGTTTTTTCCGAAACGGAGGCGTGCTCTCACGCATGTCGGAGAGAAGGAAAAGGCCCGACAACGCAGTCAGAGGGGCCTTTTTTCATCAACCGACCTAGTGATGGTGACCGGCGTCGCCATGGATTCCATGCGGATGCCCATGCTGAATTTCTTCAGCTGTCGCTTCACGAATCAAAACCATTTCAATATCAAACTCAAGTGGTTGACCAGCTAATGGATGATTTCCATCTAGGGTTACGTGTGTGTCGTTCATTTTAGAAACACGAACGATGTGAGCGCCTTCGCCTAGTTCTAAACGAAGATGAGCACCAATTTCAAGTTGAGGAAGATGCGCAAGTTCCTCTTTAGGAACGTCCATGTACATGTTGTCACGAACTTCGCCGTAAGCATCAGCAGCAGAAAGTTTCACAACTTTCTTGTCGCCTTCTTTAAGGTCTTTGATTTCTTCTTCAAGTTTAGGAAGGATTTGGCCTGCACCTTCAAGATACGGCAGTGGCTGGTTTGTCTCAGATTTATCCAAAACTGCACCATCAGGGCCTTTAAGAACATAATTGAATGCCAAAACTCTTGTCATTACGAGTCTCCTTATTTGAGACAGGGATATCCCACCGTTCCTGGCCTTTTGGCAACCTAAAAGGCCTTTAATTCTCATAATTTGAGCAGGTACTTGAAAATGACTCTGGTTCTTCGATATAATTGATATAGGAACGCACCGGAATGGGGGATACATGCAGCACATGGCCTCGATGAGGTCCTTACTGCTCAACTCAAGTTACGAGCCTATGAAGGTTGTAAGTTGGCAAAAGGCCTTGCTATTGTGGTTTCAGGATAAGGTTGAGATTTTAGAATATCATGCGACCTTTGCACGATCGGTTCAACGAAGGTTTCAGCTCCCAAGTGTCTTACGGCTGAAGACTTACGTGAAACCCCGGGGCAGTCATGCCGTCCGGTTCTGCCGAGAAAATGTTTATATCCGCGATAATTATACCTGCCAATATTGTGGCCACCGACTCTCTGGCAAATTACTCACTCTCGATCACGTCGTTCCCGCCTCACAAAACGGACCAAAAAACTGGACAAATGTTGTCTCCGCCTGCCGCGAATGTAATCAACGAAAAGCCAATCGCACACCGCGCACCGCAAATATGCCTTTACTGAGTGAACCTCGTGCACCAAACTGGCTCCCAACTTTGCAATTAGAAATCAGCGCTGACCATGTGCCGCCTGATTGGGCTCCTTACCTTTTACTAAAAACAGGATAACTGTATAAGAAATGCCTAATAAAAAATGACAGCTCGGTACGACATCCACAGAATCACCACGAAACAAACTCTTCCTCTTCGCAAGAAAGTGCTAAAACCTTTTCTTAGCGAGGAGAAGTGCGTGAATCCCGGCGATGATCTTGCCACCACATTTCACTTCGGACTGTTCGTCGCGGGAAAAATTATTTCCATCGCAACATTTATTCAAGAACCTTATTCGGAGTTTGCAGCGGAGCACCCCTACCGCCTTCGCGGCATGGCGACTGATCCAAACTATAGCGGACAAGGTTATGGGCAAGCGCTTCTACGCTATGGCGTCGAGTTTCTTAAGGAGCAGAGCTGTGACCTGTTGTGGTTCAATGCGCGACAAGGAGCCTTTCCTTTCTATGAAAAATTAAACTTTTACTACCATGGTCCACTCTTTGAAATGAAAGACATTGGCCCCCATAAAGTCATGTACAAGACTTTGATTCCCAGATAACCTTCCCGGAGGAGGATCTGTGAATAAGGACGTTCACAATCAGCTGACTTCAGCTCTTACAACTATTATCAGTGAAACCAATGGTATCTCTTTGTCAGATACGTTGGACCTATTGCTGTCTTCTGATCTGCAAGAAAAACATCCTGAAGCTTACACTCAGGCTGAAAATTTTCGCGATTTGCTGAATAGCTTTCAGATTAATCAAATTAGTATCAGTGCTTTGTTGAAGCACCCCGTTTCCGCTGCGTTGTTTGAGTTTTTCAAAAATTTTCCTTTAAAATACCACGAAGAACACATTCACTTAACCGGCGCTATCTCTGCTGACTTCATCTATCCTCGTCTAAAAAAACTTTTAGAAGGACCAGACAAAGCGATCTATGAACAGAAAATCACTGAAGTCTATGGCGACAAGGCCCTTCCGATCCGCAGTGTTGAAGACGTCGACAAACTTATTCGCCTGCAGGAAAACGAGGGGTTCTCTCGATATCTTAAAATTTTGTATTTACCAAAATTGATTTTCTTGAATCGAGACGTTCATGCGGAAGCCGCTTATCACATGGCGCATGAACTTTATTTCAAATTCAACGTGGGCTCCGTCAGACTTAAATTTTCGCTATCGCGTTCAACCTCCAGTTCTGCTGAGCAAATTCCTGGAATTGACGATGTAAAACCTGATGACGTGGTTCTGGGTCTTTATGATGGTTTCAAAAAGTTTCAAAGCGAACACGCAGATTTCAATTTCATTTTGTCTCCGTCATTCCGTAAAGAAGCTAATCATTTCGATGCGGAAAATTTTAAAACCCGCAAAGACCATTTTATGGCTCAAGTCGACGAACTGGTCCGCATGCTGGATACCCACCCGTTCCTGGCAAAACATTTATCTGACGTCGATACCGTTGGCGACGAACGCGAACTATATCGTAAAGAACATTTCAATGAAATGCAGGCCGGCTTCCGAAAATTGCAATACCGTGGCTTTAAAATTCGTTCACATCACGGGGAAACTTGGCACACTTTAAAAAAAGGAATTCAGGCGGTCGACAATGCTATGAACATATGGCACATCGACACTCTGGAACATGGAATCAGCTTGGGCATTAACCCCAACAAATACTTCCACCGCTTGTACCAAGATGTTCTGAAAAAAAATAAGGCCGGCCTAGCGATCACGGAAAAGGATGCTTTGTATCGTGAACTGACTGAGCTGGATTGGACTTCACACAAAGATGTCCTTGCAAAACTTCTGCAAGGACAAAAGCTGACAGATGCCGAAGATATCTATTTTGTGAAAGCAAAATTCCACACGGCGCGTGAAGTTGAGCATTACCAACATGATGTTTTGAATCGCATGATCCAAAAAGGTGTGACTCTGGTATCACTGCCATCTTCCAACAATAAACTGACTGGGAAATTCGAGGACTATAAGGATCACCCTTTTTCTTGGTGGGAAAAGAAAGGCGTCCAACTCGGAGTGGGTACTGACAACCACGTCACTTTGAATACGAATTTCATCCACGAAATGCTTATTTTACTTTACACCGATGCGGTGAACCTTAAAATTACAAAACTTTTGATGGTGACGACCGGAGAAAACCGTCGTCCATATATCAGTCATCTTCTGTGGACGATGAGAAAAAAATTGCGCAACTAGGAATCAGTACGAAATGACAGCTAAGAAAAATATTCTTAAAGAAATCTTCAGCAAAAATATGCTTATCATTCTCCTCTTGGGATTTTCCAGTGGTTTGCCGTTGGCCCTTACGGGAGGAACTTTAAAAACGTGGCTTTCACGGGAGCACGTCGACATCAGTACCATTGGATATTTTAGTTGGGTTGGTATTGCTTACTCTCTCAAGTTTGTATGGTCACCGCTATTGGACCGCTTTACTTTGTTCAGAATTGGTCGCCGTCGCAGCTGGATGGTGGCGACTCAAATCGCGCTCATGGCAGCCTTGCTATTCATCGGAACCCTGAATCCCATCGACAATCTGGGATTGATGGCAGTGATTGCTTTTTTCATCGCTTTCTTCAGTGCTACTCAAGACATAGCCATCGATGCTTATCGCCGCGAGCTTTTATCCAATGAAGAACTAGGTTTAGCTTCTTCTTTGAATATCTATGGTTATCGTATTGCGATGCTGATCTCTGGTGGCGTGGGAATGGGCTTGGTAGGCTCCAGCATTCTACCTATGACTTGGGGTCAGTTGTATTATCTTATGGCAGCGTTCATGCTGGTGGGACTGTTCACAACTCTTTGGGCTCCTGAACCAAAATTAGATTCTCCGCCCCCACGAACTTTGCGTGATGCCATCGTGGAGCCTTTTGCTGAATTTTTAAAAAGACCGGGCGCTGCTTATATCTTGCTCTTCGTGTTGCTCTTTAAATTGGGCGATGCTTTGGCGATCTCCTTGTTAAACCCCTTTTATGTAGAAACGGGTTTCTCTAATGCTGACATCGCTTTGATTGCTAAAACCTTTGGGTTGGCATCTTCCATGCTTGGATTCTTTTTAGGCGGGGTTGTCATTTACTATTTGGGAATCTATCGCTCTCTTTGGGCTTTCGGGATCTTACAGGCTCTCTCCACCGCCTCGTTTGCTATTTTGACTTACACAGGGGCTCAGTTAATACCTTTTGCCATGGTCGTTATCTTTGAAGATATCAGCACCAGTATGGCGACTGCGGCATTCGTTGCATTTATGGCAGCTTTAAGTAACAAGAAATACACAGCTACTCAGTATGCAATTTTATCTAGTATTGCAACTCTAGGAAGAACCTTCTTCTCTGGCTTTACGGGCGGCATGGTAAAATATTTAGGTTGGTCTAATTTCTTCTATGTATGTGCTCTGATTGCGATTCCTGGGCTCTTGATGCTTTTAGGGATGAGAAAATACCAGACAGAAAAGTCGTTAGAAATTTAGCATTCCCCTGGTGTAAATTCACACTGGATCTTTAAGAGATGTACATACACTTGTAGTCTAGCTGTATGTACATTGGAAACTTTTTCTCCATTCAGCCACCGTACGAAATAAAACAGACTGAGTGTCTGAACTGGCTTTCCGCCGCCCATAGCTTAGCGCAAAAGAATCAAAACTATTCTCAAGAAGATTATTTAAAAATGATCCAACGAGTGGGTTGTTCTGAGCAACAAATCCAACAACGTTTCTTTTTTATTCCTGATGTATCGCATATCGACTTTGAAAATAACGAAATCTATCCCGTAAAGAAAAGCACTCATGGCGTAAGCATGCACCATCGACATGAGTTCTATCAAAAGACAGTGCGCGAGCTTTTTCACAGCATTTATGAAAATCGTAACTTTCCAGATGATCTGATTCACGTCAGCTGTACAGGCTACATTTCTCCTAGTGCCGCACAAATCGAAGCAATTCAATCTCCTCACCCCGTCACGGTTACTCATTCTTATCACATGGGTTGCTATGGAGCTTTTCCAGCTTTGCGCATGGCTTCGGGATTTTTAAGCAATGAAAATATTCTTGGGAAAAAAGACAATATTGACCTGGTTCATACGGAACTTTGCAGCCTGCACATGAATCCCGAAGATCCAACCCTTGAACAAATGGTGATTCAAAGTCTTTTCGCCGATGGCTGTATTGCCTATCGCGTAAGTAAGCACCGACCCCATCAAGGTCTGAAAGTACTTTCACTGTACGAAGAAATGATTCCTGGAACGACAGATGCCATGGAGTGGATGGTTTCTGATTGGGGGATGAAGATGACCCTCTCCAAAGACGTCCCCACGCTGGTTGGTGACCGCATCAGAGACTTCATGGTGCGTTGGTTTGAGCAACGTGGCTTTAATCTTGCGGACATTCAAAAAAACGGCCTCTTTGCCGTGCATCCGGGGGGGCCCAAAATTATTGATCAAGTGATGCACCACCTGGAACTGCGCGAAGACCAGGTGGCGGCCAGCCGAAAACTTTTGAAAAATCGCGGCAACATGTCGTCAGCAACTTTGCCGCATTTATGGCAGGACATTGTGACTGACGAAGCTGTTCCTTCAGGCACCCCTATAGTAAGTTTCGCATTTGGTCCCGGTTTAACCGTTTGTGCCGGGTTGATGGAGAAGCTATGAATATCTTTGTTATTCTGGTCAGCCTGCAAGGGCTCGCGATCCTGGTGGATGAATTTATATTTCATCATCGTCGCGGTCTGCCTCGCTGGGAACGCATTGGACATCCCATTGATACGGCCTTAGTTCTGATCTGCTTATTATATATCGGCTTTGCGAAGCACTCTCGTGTTAACGAAATTATCTATTACAGCCTGGTCGTCGTTTCATCAATTTGCATAACCAAGGACGAATGGGTGCATCGTAAACTTTGTACCGGCGAAGAAATGTGGCTTCATGCCGTGCTCTTTATATTACATCCCTTGATGCTGGTCTCTGCCGCCTTCAATTGGGATAATCACCCCGATTATGTGTTGATGGCAGCTGGTGGCATTTTTGTTTTTTTCGTTTATCAGATCGTTTATTGGAACTTTATCGAATATCGCCTGCAGGAACAAAGACGTATCTCAAGACATCGCCCCCATACTGATGAAGAGCTCTATGATTATTTCGGTGAATAGCTTTAAAGCATACAAAAAAAGGCCGCCAAGGCAGCCCTTTAAACTTTCCCTTTTAGGGTTTAAAGCGCTGACAAGCCGAAACAATATCTGTATCAGAGATATTTTGGCATTGGCCATCTATAATAATACCCCAGGCATCCGACATACCTCTTAGACCTTCACAACGCGTGCGACTATCAACATAGGCAACTAAAGAGCCGGAACAGGAATCTGAGTTGTAAATCTTAATGGCATTGGAAGACTGTGCGGCTTTTAAAGCGCGGCAAGCTTGTGCTGAAGATGTATCAGAAATATTCTGGCAGCGACCATTCACCTCGACAGCCCAAACATTTTTATTTCCGGAATCCATTGAGTCACAGTCTGAATAGGATGTCAGAACACCAATTAGACCACTGCTACAGCTGTCTGTGCTATAAAGCTTAATCGCGCTTGAAGGGGCATCTGCCAAATCTTTAAATGCTTGGCAGGCCTTTTCTGCTGGCATGTCTTGAATGTTTTTACAGCTGCCATTGACCTTGATACCCCAAGCCGCACTCGCACCCTGAAACTTGCTGCAATTTGTGCGTGGGTTGATCATACCAATCAAGCCGCTGGAACAAGAGTCCGTGCTGTAAAGCTCCACAGATCCAGTGTTGTCGTTGTCGTCATTGGGAGGATAAGGATAATGACCGCCACCACCCCCATCAGAGTTCAATGAAGACTGAAGAATACTTTCAGCGTTACTTAAGCGATCCAGAACATAGCGAAGACGTTGTCTTTGATCATTAGAAGACGATGATTTCAAAATTGCCCGAGTTTGCTCTCTCGCTGCCTGAACCTCGTCAAGGCCACGGCGAACTTTCATGTTATCTGCGGCAAAAGAGACGCTACAGCACAGACCGATCAAAAGGCTAACCATTGATTTCATGATGGTGGGATCTCCTTAAGTAATTAACTGGTGTCAAAATGAATCCAAATTAAAACACTCGGAGATCTATAGCAAAAGGCGTACCAGGAGGCTATGCCTTTTGCTAAAAATCCACCATCACTACAAAGTAAGGATCAATATATGTATCTGTATGATCAAATTTCGAATAGTCATAGTGCTTATAGCTAATCTGCATCGCAATTGGAGTCGACTTTGGAGTGAACTTATATCCTAGATCCGCTTGATAACCGCTGCCCTCAGTGAAATCTCCATACTTCGAACTCACGAAGTATGTCGCCAATAGATAGACTCCAGAATCCCTTGGGGTCATCCAACCACCACTAACACCATAAGAAGTGCGATCTGCACTTGTGTCCCCGCCCTGGGCATCGTTCTGATACAAGGCACCAGCACACCACCCCCCAGCCCCCTGGAATTTGTAGTAAAGGCCAACATCGTAAATCATTCTTGTGGAAGCTGTCGCGGAACCATTGTCAGTTGTTGAGTGACTTGCATACGTAAAGGCAGCCTTAGCCAGAATGTCGGCAGCCGATGCTTGATGGGAACTAAGTACAAAACCCACAAGGGGCAAAATATAAGAGATGAACCGAATTATTGTCATAGCCCATTATTGGCGGACCTTTATCGAAGAGCAAAATCTACTTTATGGGAACGGACCTTAGATCAGGTCTTCACCGTCCATGCGGTGGAAAGCAGCTCCGTTCAGTTATTTTTTAATAGCTCTGTAAAATTTTCCAATGGCCGACCAATAACCGCTCGGCCATTCCCCTGTAAAAGAGGGCGTTCCATCAGCCGTGGCTTTAAAGAAAGATGCTGCGCCACTTCGTCCACAGAACTGACGTCAAAAGGATTCTCAACAAATTCAACTTCCTTCACACGTACCAGTGATGAAACCGGGTCCTTCATCTGACCAATCAGCTCTTTTAGTTCATTAACGGAAAGAGGATTTTTAAGATATTCGACAACTTGAAAGTCCAACTCTTGGGCTTCTAATAGTTGCAAAGCCTCACGACTCTTGCTGCATTGTGGATTGTGATAAAGTTTCCATTGCGACATTATATCTTCCTATCGACTCGAATAATGTAATCCATTTATTCCACCATATGATAGCATAACCTTTCCGACAAATGAGGTGCACCATGAAATTCAACAAACATTCCGTAATTCTAGGTTTCGTCGCAATCGTCATCACGATGCTTATTTCAAACTTTGCCCGCGATATAAGAACGCAGAAAGAAAAAGAGCGATTGGAAAATATTCTGACGCCGGTGATTGTAAAAGCTGTGGAAGGAACAACGGATCCTAAACCCAGTCTTTCCCTTATCATTGCCACCGAAAAATCCGTGATGGTCATCTTAGACTGGAAACAAACTCCTGAGTCAGCTGTGAAAAACGATATGCGTGAAAAAATCAGCACAACCATCCGACGTGAACTTGCCGCTGACCCGGCCTCTTGGGGGCGCCATCTCTCGGTTACTTTTAATAATGAAGTCGTCACTCAAGGATCGAATTAGCACACAAAGATATAAAAAAACCCGATTCGGCTGAATCGGGTTTTTTATTATTAGTTTGGAGTAACTGGATTATCACAAGTGTTCGTCCCCACTTCGATGACTCGCCAATAGTGTCCCGTACTTAAGCGTCTCATCGACATTTTAGTTTGCGCTTGGAAAGAGCAACCTTGATGAGTGTCTGTTGCTGTAAAAAGACCATTTGAATAGTTGTAGGCAACTTTTACGGAACCTGGCTCCATACCTACTACTTTAACGGCGTGATCTTGTACCGCAAGACCTGCATAGTGAATCATTCGTTGAGTATCCCCATTTACATCAGGCATGCCATCCATATTTGCAAATGCAGAACCAGAAACCATCAGTAAGCCAGCCAAAATCATTTTTCTCATGGTAATCTCCTTATTGTGAGGTGAAAAATATCACCACAAAAAGTCTTTGGCGATATCGAACCCTATTACAATTGTGCAG
Organism: Bdellovibrio sp.; assembly: GCA_046070625.1. Lineage (GTDB taxonomy): Bacteria > Bdellovibrionota > Bdellovibrionia > Bdellovibrionales > Bdellovibrionaceae > Bdellovibrio. The sequence goes on from JBJTMR010000241.1 coordinate 88,262, forward strand.
GAAACTTTCTGTTTAAAAATTGAGTGTCATTGAACACATCAGGAACATAAGTCGAAGACCATATTTTATGTACAACGTTTTCTCAGATTCGATAACTTCGTCATATCATAATGAGAACATACGAATGTTGCAGGTCCCAACTATCGGATTTAATTCGATTTTGTATTTTTGGTTCTCTCCACAATATGGAGTCTGTTTTGCATATCAAATCAGTAAGCATTTTGCACCGAACGGGGGTATCTGTGTACTTGGCAACTAATCGTGTTTTGTTAGTTTCATTGACACTCAGTATGATGGCTTGTTCACAGAGTAAGTTCTCCGGTGATACAAATAGTAAGGCTTTAGAACCCAATAGTAGTTCATCACAATCTAATAATGACTCTAGCGCAAGTTCCGATGCCAATACTGGTTCCTCAGTTAGTAGCGGCTCCAGCTCGAGTTCAACTGCGGGTGCCAGCTCTAGCGCGAACACAGGGAGCACCACTTTACCTCAATCTACTTGTATAAATTCATCACGAGGCGGCTTAGATTTTAGAATTGAAACAGACTCCTCTGCCACATTTCAAAGAGCTAGAATTGTGTCTATGCCGTCCAGCCCAAGAGGCAGTTTGGAATCTTTCGCAATCTATGCAAAGAAATCTGGTGGCTTGTCTTATGCCCTTTCATCGTCAGAGCCATTCATCGACGGTGCATACGATGACTATTTCTACAAATGCGTTATCGCCTACAGCGAGTTGCAAGACTTCGCAAAAAGAAAGGGCTTCTCGACACTGGCATCAGTTATTCCACATCTGACTATAGAAATGTGGCTCGACGGTCCGACAAGCGATGAAGGCCAGATAGTCGGTCTCGCTATTAAAAATACAGCAACAAATGAGTTTGCCGTACAGTGTTTCTAGGTCTGTAATTAAATCTTAAAAAATTGTGGAGAAGAAATTCTCCATAATGACCGTAGTATTCTAAAGGATATATGAAAATTGGCGGAGAGAGAGAGATTCGAACTCTCGTTAGGGATTAACCTAAACACGCTTTCCAAGCGTGCGCCATCAGCCACTCGGCCACCTCTCCGGGAACGGAACGTAAAGAGAAGCCAAGATAGCATTGCGCAACACAGCAAATCAAGGCCGACTCTGAGAAAAGCCTACTTTTTCCACTTCTCTTGGCGCTGAGCTTTGGCGCTCTTTTTATCATCAATGCCTAGTAGATCATCAAGACCCAAGCCCTCTTCCGGCTGGGTTGCGATGAACGCGTAGTCCGCTTTGCTGACTTTGATCACTTCGATTTGCTTACCCAGCAAGGCTTCAATATCAGAAAGCAGCTCTTTCTCTTCTGTCGCACAGAAGGACACCGCAATACCTTTATTGAATCCACGACCCGTACGACCGATCCGATGAACGTAGTTTTCTGGTTTTTCAGGTAAGTCATAGTTAATCACGTGGGTCACATTGGCGATATCAATCCCACGAGCACTTAGATCCGTGGCAATAAGGATTTTGCATTTACCTTCACGGAAGTCGCTCATCACTTGATCACGATCTACTTGATCTTTTTCTCCATGCAGAGTCAAGGTTGCGATGCTTGCGCGTTCCATGGCCTTTGCAACACGCTCTGCACGCACACGAGTACGCACAAATACAATGAACTTCCCGTTTTCGTTCTGTTTGATGTATTCAGCCAAAAAGAAACGTTTATCGTCCATTTCAATGTTCATCACAAAGTGCTGCACATTTTTTGATACTGGATCTTCCGGAGAAATTTCAATACGGATCGCGCTGCTGCGAACTTGAGAATACGCCAGTTTTTTGATTTCAGGATTGATCGTTGCCGAGAAAAACAATGTCTGATGACGACGAGTCAACTTACGTTTGATAGATTCAATGTCTTCAATAAAACCCAGATCCAACATTTGGTCTGCTTCATCTAAAACCAAAGTTTCAATACGGCTGATGTCGATAAAACCCTGGCTGATCAAATCGAACATACGACCCGGGGTCGCAATCAAAATATCCAAGCCATCTTCGAGTTTTTTGATTTGTGCGTCCTGTTCAATCCCACCAAACAATGCAAAAGGCCTTACCTTTGTGTGTTTACATAGGCGATTAAAGACTTCACCGATCTGTTTTGCAAGTTCCCGAGTTGGAACCATCACCAAACATTTAATACCTAAAGCACGCTTACTGCTTTTTTCACTATGAATCATGTTGATGACTGGAATCGCAAAAGCCGCGGTTTTACCCGTCCCGGTCTGCGCGATGGCAAGAACGTCTTCGCCCTTAAGGATAGATGGAATGGCTTTGAACTGAATGTCAGTTGTGCGGAAAAAGCCGTTGTCGTTCAGATTGCGGAGAAGGTCTTCAGAGAGATGGAACTTATCGAATTTCATGACCGAGGGTGTACCACGAGGGGGCCCTCCGGAAGAACCAGAAAGTAAAAAGTTCAGTATTTTTCAGGGTTTATTTAACCTAAACCCTGAAAAACCAACAGAAGATCACTATTTACGTCTAAAGAGCTGCTTAACCGACGGCGCATAAAGAGGTGCAAAGAAGGATAGGTAAATCATCAGCGCGCCCATAACGAGTGCCAACGGCAAACCTTGCGGCGCCAAAAACAGATGGGTCAAAAAGATATTCAATACCACAGGGGCTAAAATCACTAAGGCCAATGGCACAAACCAACCGATCATCAAAAAACCGCCACAAATTGTTTCAACTATTTTCAGGAACGGCAAAAAATAGATGCTGGCTGCCAAGCCTTCATTGAAGGCGATTAATCTCTGCGGCAAATCAGGTGGCGTCGGCACAAGTTTCAACAATCCCGCCAAACCGGAAGCAAAGAAAATAAACCCCAAAAGTAAACGCGCAATAAAAGGCAGCTTAGATTTCATAACAACGGAGTCTCCTTTGACCCAAGTATTTCACTAATCATGACTTCCTACCAGTACAATTACGGAGCCCTGAATTTGGCTCAGCGTACATTGCTCACCAGTCCACACCGGCGCATAATTATTTTATCTATTTTTCACAAGAGGTTCCTATGAGTTTTTCATCAGCCATCACACTAAGAGACAAACAACAGATGCCACAACTTGGTTATGGCGTTTGGCAAGTCAGTGACGCCGAGGCAGAAAACTGTGTTACGGAAGCCTTCAATACAGGCTATCGCTCCATTGATACGGCAGCGATTTATCGCAATGAAAGTGGCGTGGGTCGCGC
>JBJTMR010000242.1:0-10835 GCA_046070625.1 Bdellovibrio sp.
CAAAAGAACGACTCTGATTTTCGGAATCGAAACATTTTCAAATTCTGATGTATGCTTGATTGAAAATAGCAACTAACGTTCGCCTACAAAAAAGCCTGTTCATCCGTGGACGGGCCCACTGACAGTCCTGCGCTGCCTGAACGCACCCCTGTAGAGGGGAAGCTTCGGTTAGGAAAAAGTGACATTCACCGGGATCCGGCGGGCGACCACCGCTGTGGCATCACACATTTTTGCAGCAACCGGACTATTGCAATCTAGAAAGATTTTGATATTTGCTCAGAATATTCATACTCTGAGCAGGTGATATCAAAAACTATTCATTTACTATTAGTGTTGGTATTTTGTAGTGCGTTTACTGCCAAGAAGACAGTCCGCATTGCCACACTTGACTGGGTGCCCTTTATTAGTCCCAGCCTCCCGAACAATGGCTGGGTCGCGCAGGTTGCTGAGGCAGCTTTTGCTGAAGCCAACATTAAAGTCGAATGGCAGTTTTACCCCTGGCCTCGAGCCCTGATCGCAGCCGAATTGGGAAAAGTGGATGCCGTCTACCCGACATTTTACTCTGACGAACGAGCGACCAGATTCAACTTCTCGGATTCTTATCGCGGAGGACTTAGTGTCATCGTCGCCTTAAAAAGTTCCCGCATAGATTTTAAAACCAGCTTGCGCGAACTATCTCCTTACACCATTGGCGTGGTCCGAGGCTACGTCTTCGGCAAAGAATTTGACGAGGCTAAATATTTAAAAAAAGTTGAATCCACCGACGATGCACAAAACATTCGAAAGCTAATACATAAGCGTGTTGATTTAATAATTATCAATTTGTTCGTTTTGCAAAATCTAATCAAAACCGAATATGCGGAAGAACCAAAAGTAAAAGACATTAAAGTGATAGGTCCCCCTGTACAGCCTGAATACTTCCGCGTGGCCTTTACCAAAAAAAGAGACACCAATGATTTAATAAAGGCCTATAATTCGGGACTCTCAAAAATAAAAGAGTCCAAAAAGTTTGACCAGATTATGAACTCCGCAAAATTGAATGTGCCTAAAGAATACCGCAAATGGTTTGAGTGATCTCAGATATTCGCTTGAGCTTTCACAGGCAACGAGGCCACGTATTCTTCCGGAAGCCCCGAAGCTCGCGCTCCTCGTGCTAATGCCTCCAGATAGCGATCACTGACGGGGCCATCAAGACTGCGACGGTTCGGTGCAGTTACAAAGGCTGTTGCCTCGAATTCCTGCCCATCGACTAAAACACGCAAAGTCGTTTCCACGGACATCCCCGTTACAACACCTTCTTTGTGCTGAATAATAGGCCACTCTTTTTTCGGAATCTCAAACAGTCTTCCAAAAACAGAAGAGCCTTGTTTTTCTGTCAAGCCAGCAACACGTCCACCCCACCAGCGTGATGGAAAGTCAAAAATCAAATCGACACCCTTAGCTTCGGCCACTTGGCCTTCAGGCAAATTGAAAAACTGGTAACTGTGCTCTTCGGCCCAAATTTCGAAAGCTTGGCGATCCAAAACTCCCGAATAAGCAAAATACAGTTTACTTCCGCTGTCTTGAATTTGCTCTCTTGCTTGCATCACTTTTCCATAATGGGCGTCCATAATTGAATTCCTTTGTCTCTTTTCTGGTATCAGATTTTACGATGGCATAGCTTTCGGGTTTTAGAAATAAAAAACCAATGCTTTTGAGGTTCGATGGGATGGGCCTTTGCTCGTTCTTTCATTACTTAACCCATTGGAAGTGTCTCATATTGACCCAGATGCCTTTAGTCTGGCCAATAGCGAGATTTCCTACATTTGTACTAAAAAATCCTTATTAAATGCCGATTAGTAGAATATGGGTAACATCGGAACGTCTATTCAGTTGATGGGAAGAATTGCGCTTGCATGCGTCTCGGCCCTGCTCATAAGCGGCTGTACGATGGACTCCCTTATTGAAGCGCTCACTCAAGAAAACTACAAGCTGCTTACCAATATTGAGGACCACCACGTACACCTGAATAGTTCCACCCTGGCCTTGGAAGGTCAGTGCGACAAATCAAAAGGACCGATTAATTTCAAAGTAAATTCAATCGCACGCAATAATATTAACTGCCCTGCTTCGGGAACCTGGCAACATGCACTCGACGTTCAGGACCTGGGTGAAGGCGAAGCTCTGGTGGTCGTTGAACAATTTAACCTGGATGCTACTAAACCCGTTAAAACTGAAACTATTACGCTCAATAAAGACACGATTCCTCCACAACTGCTCAACATGCCCGATATCATTCTGAATGATAAAGACTTTATCAGTTGGGACTGTCAGAATTTAAATGACCAGTGTTCGTTCCGATCTTTTGTCGCCAGCAATGATCTTTTCACCTTTACGGCGGAACCTTTCACAAGTTTAAAAAGCAATATGACATTCCCTACTGGGAAAAGTTATTTATTCCTGCAAGCTAGAGATGCGGCCGGGAATATTTCAGCGGTAAAAAAAGTGGAAGTATACTCCGGCACGATGGGCATCTGGATCAATCCGCTATCTATGAAACTGGCTTTTGATCAGAATGTGAATCTGCGGTTTTATATTCCTCAGGCCTTCAATGAATACACCCTATTTAACAATGAGACCTGCACCGGCACCGAAAACTGGCAAAACCGCAACAGTGGCGATCACGCATGGACACTATCTTCCAGCACTGGCGGAGCTTACTTTGTTTCCGCAAAATTTCGTGCACCAGGCAGTTTGACCAGCCAGTGCTTCACTGACCGTATTCTGATTTTCAGTCCCAGCGCACTATACAATATCTGTGCATCAGGGGCATCGAGCGCCCCGTTTGGTATCGTAACTAGTTCTGCGTACGGACAAAGTCCCGGTTATGCCAATAACGAAAACTGCAACTTCACCGTGAATAGTTCAGAGGAAATGGATGTTCTTATCGCAGACGGAGTCAACACTGAGACTGCTAAGGATATCGCATCAATTCGTCAGAACAGCCAGACTATTTATAGTACGTCAGGTATAGTCTCCGGCGGATTGAGTCCAGTGGTCTCTACAGCCGCTGGTCCGTTTACATTTAATTTCATTTCGGATGGACAGAATACTAGTGCAGGTTTCAGTTTTTATTGGTTCCCCAAAAAAACCATTCGTTCTGTCATAGCGGTTAACGGCGGAGCTGTGAGCACCAGTTCAAAAAATCTGCGTATCACTTTTGACGTTCCACCTCTCTTTAAAGAATACTATCTGGCCGATGGCGCAACCTGCACTGCCGGAGGCACTTGGAAACCATTGTCAACAGGTGAGATTGCCCACACTTCCAATGTGGATGCTTCCGCGAACACGATCGAAGTCTCTGCCCGCTTCCGCGATACCTTTGGCAACGAATCTGAATGCGTGAACACCGCTTTGAGTTACTCTCCCCCACTGATTACAATCCTCACCCCAGGAGCTGCGAGCCAAATTGAAAATAGCTTGTCGTTGAGCGGTGCCTGCTCCCAGCCCGGCGGCACAGTTAAAATCTCCGGCAGTTATAGCGCTGAAGTCTCGTGCGCAAGCAACGGCACCTGGAGTAAATCGTTCAGTCTTACCGGAATTGCCAACAACTCCACTATCAATATTACTGCGGATCTGATGATTGACGGTAACAAAGAGACCTCCGCTCAGCGTTCTTGGACAATTGCTCGCGATATCACACCCGTTTATCCAGCAACAACTACAGGTTATGTAGGTCCGACGTTCACGATGCAGGGCACTTGTACACCCAATGGAGCGACAATCAATATCACATCTCCCACCCCTAACACAGTCACTTGTACTGCCAACGAATGGAGTTCGGCGCACGCAGTGACTGGCAACGACGGTGACACGGTGACTCTGGCAGGAAATCTAGTTTACGAGGGTGTGACTCAAGATTCATTCTCTTACCCGGTGACTTTAAGCACACAGGCACCAACAGCAGTGATTGCCGGGACCCCAGTTGGAAAAACAGCAATGGACACCTTATCCATGAACGTCTCCGGTATAGGAGTCACCATTTATAAATATAAATACGGTAAAGGCATTTCCTGCTCAACTGCTTCCGGCTATTCTGCCGAGCAAAGCGCGGATCAGGGCCTTTTCGTGAATCATTCTTCTTACACTGTCGGCGATACAATCACGTTATGTGTACTGGGTAAGAGTTCTCTGAATGGTCTATGGCAAGACTTTTCTGTGGCAACCACGGCCTCGTGGCAGTACACCAGCCTTAAATTGGTTTCACTCACCGGTTCCAGTTATGTGGCCAACGAAGGCAACTCTGGTATCAAATTGACAGTTCAACTGGGCGCGATTTCTAGCTCTCCAGTGAAAGTGTATTATCAGATCGCTGGCGATGCCATCTACATGCTCGATCATAATCTTTATCCCGGCTTTATCGAGGTCCCTGCCGGATCTGTCGCTGCAGAAGTTACTTTCGACACTCTCAACAATCCGGCGGTCAAAGATAGCACTCTGGAAGTGTACCTGACCCACACGGATCAAGCCGATTACTATGTTGGGGAAAACTATGCGAAGCACTACATAATTCGAGATCCCGTACGAAGCACGCAAAAAGTTATAGGTTTTGTTAACGGCAGCGATACCAATCCGTCCATGACTTGCGCACTGACTGAAGATGGTCGCCTGCGTTGTTGGGGCCAAGGCTCTAATGCGCCGACGGGAATTAACGAACCTCAACCTACGATGCGATTTAAACAAATCACCGGCAATCGCGTGCAATTCTGTGCGATCAGTGACCAAGATGATCTTTATTGTGCGAGCTATGGCAATTTTACGAATACAAATTATGATCCCGGCGTGAAATACAAATCCATCCAACTAAAAACTTATATGGCTTGTGGTATCACATCAGACGACCGCGTCCGTTGCTGGAGAACTGACACTGGCAGTGGCTATACGACTAAATATATTGATGATGGTGTAGTGAAGTTTAAAAAAGTCGCTCCTTCTCACGGTACAATTTGCGCAATTTCATTGGATGATGATCTGTACTGTGCCGGAGAAAATACTTATAAAACCATCGCCAATAATTCCACAACCACATATAGCACTTTGACCTTGGTGGACAGTGGTACAAAATACCTAGATGTTACGGCTTACACTTATGTTTGCGGTATCACATTGACCACACAACAAATGCGTTGCTGGGGACGCAACGATTATAATCAGCTAGGAAATGGCAACTCCACGAACAATCCGACCCCGACTGTTATTGATAGTGGTACTAAATATACTCAAGTCAGCGGCAGCAACACCAAGGTCTGCGCGATTACGGACTCCTCACAATTGAAATGCTGGGGGAAACAGGTATCTGGCGGTTACAACTCCATTCAGACAACAAAAGCCTATACCACTCCGCTGGCGCTAAACACTAATCTGGAGTGGAAAAGTGTCATAGCCAACGAAGGCACAGTATGTGGTATATCCAACGATGATCTCCCGTACTGCTTCGGTGATGATCAAAATTACCGAACGGCCGCGAAAGGCCTATTGCCGCAGTTAGAGTTAGTGGACTCCTCAAATCAATATGCCGACTATACTGTTGGTCAAGGCAGTTTCTGCGCAATACGTAACGATGGCAGTGCAGTTTGTAGCGGTCCTTATAATGCTTCGACAGGACGACGTTACCCACGCGCGATAAATCCGTTAGTGAATTTCACAGGCGGCCATCTTCCACTGAGTACGGAACAAGCCTCCTGCGTTTCAACTCCAACGGCCACTTACTGCGCACGCTACAATTACTTTGGACATTTGGCTGACGGAACGAATAACAACGACAGACCGGACTATTCATTGGTGGGTGGTGCCGTCCTTGCTGCTGTCTCTGGGAACACCTATTGCGCCGTGGGGATCGATACTCAAGGTAATTTAAAAAGCTGGAATAATATGGCGATGGGTGGATACAGCTGTCAAAGTACTGTGACTCCCTACCCTAAGAACATTCTGCCATCTGTCTTATTTAAACCAGTTATAGGAAGTGAAGGCACTGATTCCCACTGTGCTTTAAGCCAAGCCGGAGAAATCTATTGTTGGGGTTCTGGCATCCTGCTTAGAGGAAGCCCTAGTTCGTCCACACCAGCATCGGTGGATCCTGACAATATCTATGAAGATTTCAAAATGGCAGGCAACCGTCTTTGCGGAATTTTAAAAGCTTCTGGCCAACTGCGCTGCTGGGGTGACGGCACCAATGGTAAATTGGGTAATAATAGTACCGGCGCAAGCACTGGAACCTCTGTACAAGGCAATTACAGCTATTCAAAACTTGCGATGAGCACTGACATTACCTGCGCCTTAAGAGGCACAACCCTGGATTGCTGGGGCGGAAGCGCCACTCACAATAGTTTAGTTCCGTTTACTCTGAATAGTGGCGCCGCCTATAAGGACTTTGCCGTAAACTCTAGCGAAGTCATTGCCATCACTAGCGGCGGCGACGTGCATATCTGGGATAATGGACAGTTTAAAAATGCTCCTCGCATGATCACTCCGGCGGGAAAAACCTTTAAGTCAGTAAAATCCTCAGCCGTCAATTCGATGTTCTGCGCACTTAGCACAGAGGACAAGCTTTACTGTCGTAATATCAATGGGCCAATGGAAGTTAAACACTTCCTGCGTCAAGTAAAAGAAGCAAGATTCTAGGGAGTGTGTGACAGAAACCATGTCCCATATTAGTACAAAGTGGATAACCTTTTAAAATTCTTTTAAAATCAAGTTTATTTATGCCTGGGAAATGTCGATCAGTTCAATATGCGAAAGTTTTGGATAAAACTCCGGCAGCTTATGGTGAACACCTTTCTCTTAATTACGACTGTCGGTGCAGTCGCGATGTTACTTATTCCAAAAACAAACTTATTTTCGAAAATATTCTGGGTTGGCTCCGCAACAACCTTCATTTTTATTTTTTTATTCTTTCCTAAGCGAAGACGTCCAAAAAAGAGTTACAAAGACAAACAAGGATATATCGTCCTTAAAGGCACCAACGAATACGAGCACCGGCACATTGCCAAAAACATCTTGAATCGCAGCTTATTACCGAATGAAGTTGTACATCACATCAATGGCAAAAGAACTGACAATAGATTCATAAACCTGTGCGTGATGGATCGACATCAACACGAGTTATTCCATGCTTGGTTAGATTGGAAGAAAAAGAGCAGCGGCAGATATCCAAGCTTCAAAGAGCAAAAGCACCTGCTTAGCGAAAAACACAACGGCATACTATTGGAAAAGCACTTCGGTTTCAAATTTAGCTCAATGAAGCCGCCAGTCCAGCACACTTTCTTAATTGAAAAGCCTAAGATCAGTCACCCAGAAAGATCAGATGATTATTCTCGCAAACTTTTTTCCGATCTAAGACAAGAAAGAAACCGACTGGCCAACGAGCAAAACATCCCCGCCTACTTAGTATTTAAGAACTTCACACTCACCGAAATGGCGCAACAGATGCCCCAAGATACTGAAGCAATGGCGGTCATTACGGGCGTCACAACAGAAAAGTTGCGACTTTATGGCGATCATTTCCTAGCCGTTATTTGGAAATACCAATCAGCTAAAGCAGATTTGAAAAAAAGTACTTCGGCTTCGTGATAGGGTCGAAGCCGAGCCCTCGCATGTTGTGTTAGTAAAAACATAGTCACCGTTATTTTACTTTTAATGGGCTTTTTATTGAAGCCCTTGCGGCAATTTGCTATAGTCAGTCCATGAAAAAAATTAGCCTGGCAGATCTTATAGCCCCTATTAGTGTTCAAGAGTTCTTTAGTTCTAACTGGCCTCTTGAGCCTTTGTTCATTCAGCCCACGCCAGGCAAGCTTCAAACACTGTTCGATTTGCCTCAATTGCAAGATCTGGAACTATTGATCGCAGCCCGCCAGCGTAAAGTGCGCGCATGCCTGCCCGATTTCGATGACGAATACAGTTCGATTCACTTAGAACCTTCCGATGCTTTAAAAGCTTATCGCAACAATATGACCTTGGTTTTTGATTCCATGCAAAGCCAAGATGCGACCATCGCGGCTTCATTAAAACAAATCCGCCAGGATTTGGGACTGGTCACCGGCGGCGAAGAAAATGACCTGTGTAAAGCTCGCTCAATCGCCTATGCGACACCGGCTGGGTGTGGGACTCGCCTGCATTTCGATGCGAATGCAAATTTCGTGATTCAAATTCAAGGCACTAAGACCTGGCGTTTAGCCCCGAACGAATCCGTTGATTTTCCTACGGAGCGCTTCACGACTGGTTCTTTGGAAATGCCTGCTGCCCTTGAAAAGCAATGTCACGCCCACCTGATTGATGAGCTACCAGACGACAGCATGACATGCGTGATGAAGCCCGGCTGCGTTTTATTTGTGCCACGCGGTTACTGGCATGAGACCACAACTGAAGAAGACTCTTTGTCTTTGAATTTTACCTTCAGCCAACCAACATGGGCTGATGTGTTTACAAAATCCCTGCAAGAAGTCTTATTGCGCTCCCCGGAATGGCGGGAACTGGCAGATGGTTTGGAAGGCAGCGATCCTGCTCGCAAAGAGCAAGCGCTCGAACGCTTTGAGTTTTTGGTGAAAAATCTTGCGGAAGAACTTCCGGGAATTTCTGGGACGGCTCTATTAAGCGAAAGCGGTTTGATCTAGCCCGAAGCGAGCCACCCTGGACTCTTAAGTAAATAAAGTGCGTCCATAATAATTTTGGCAAGAAATTTGGTTCTTTTGCAAACTTATTATCGTTTTCCAACCCGGTCTTATATTAGGTTCCCGAGAACACTGCCGATAAAAAAGTTGTAGACCGAAACTTTTTATATTGGGGCGTTGTATGAGTTCAGTATCTTGGTTTAGAGGCATCAAAGGGCGTTTGTTGGGGATTGCGGTTTTACCAATCCTAGGTTTTGCGATTTCTTCTTTCGTCGCCTTCGATGGCATCGACAAAGTTGATAAATTCGTAGAGTCTGCGCACAAAGAAATTATTCCTATCACAAAAAGTTTGAATGACCTGGTTGTGGCGCGTAACAAGTACGGCTATCATGCCTGGGCCGCAGTGGCGATGCACTCTAATGACTCCGTTCGTGAGCAACGTTTGGCCTTCGCCAGTGAGGCCATTGCAGATTGGCGCAAGGCCTTTGCGACTTATGAAAGCTATCCAGCTAATCCTGCGGTCGCTGAAAACTATTCTTTCATAAAAGATAACAAAGATCGCTATCTAGGCATGCTAGAGCAAGTTCTTGCGCTTACCAAGCAGGCAACTCCGGAATCCATTCAAGCGGCTCAGGATCTTCTGTTGGGTGATGTCTGGAAATTGGGTGCCGAGATCGCAAAAAACAATGGGGCGATCGCTAAAGCCGCTGAGGCTCGGGCCAATCTAGAAGGTGTTGCATCTGAAAAGGCGCAATCGGATGTGCACTTGTGGACTATGATTATAAATATATCGGTCAGTGCTGTGATTTTAGTGATTATACTTATGATTTCTTCGCGAATTGCTACGGTCATTTCATCCATCGCTGCTAAATTGTTGCAAGCCAGTGAAAGTGTCACGACGGCTGTGGCGCAAATGAATGAGGCTGGAACTAGTTTGTCGCAAACTTCAACCGAGGCGGCAGCGTCTTTAGAAGAAACAGTGGCTTCATTGGAAGAGTTAAGTTCGATGGTGCAGATGAACTCTGATAATTCTCGTCAAGCGGCCGTATTGTCGAACTCTTCAAAAGAAGCCGCCGAAAATGGCGAGAGCGAAATTAAAGGGCTGATCATTTCAATGGGTGAAATATCTAAATCATCCAAAAAAATCGAAGAGATCATTTCAGTCGTTGATGATATCGCGTTTCAGACCAACTTATTGGCTTTAAATGCCGCAGTTGAAGCGGCCAGAGCTGGCGAACAAGGCAAGGGTTTTGCGGTGGTTGCGGAAGCGGTACGAACTCTTGCACAACGAAGCGCGGTGGCGGCAAAAGATATTTCTGACCTTATTCAGGTTTCTGTAGAACAGGTAGAGCAAGGCAGTCGAGTGGCCGATCAGTGTGGCTTAGTTTTAGGAAACATTGTGGCCTCGGTGAAAAAGGTAGCGGATCTGAACAGTGAGATCGCGGCAGCATCGCAAGAGCAAACGGCAGGAATTCAGCAAATCAGCAAAGCGATGAATCAGCTCGACCAAGTTTCTCAATCGAATGCAGCTTCAGCAGAAGAAATCGCCGCGACAAGTGGTGAAATTGGTAACTTGTCTGAGTCGACTCGCCTGTTGACGGTGGATTTAAATGTTGCCGTCTTGGGAGCACAAAAGCAGTCAGAGACTCTACCCGCTTTTGCTGAGGCCGTTTAAATCCAAAGCCAAAGACATCCTTCGCAGAGGGATGATGACATAGCGCTCAAACATAATCTGTTGTCTGTTAACAAATATTAATTCCATAATATTCCCCTGAGGGGGAATCACGGATGAGATCACTAATTATAATAGCGCTGCTATCACTTACCCAAGTGGGACATGCAGCGCTTATCAACGTACAGCAGCTAAATCAAAAGCTTCAAAAAGACGGCGGTGAATGGCACGCAGAAAGCAACCATCTGACCGAGCTTACAACAAGCGAAGCCAAGCACAGAATGGGTCTTCTTAAGGATGAGGCCGTCGATATTCAATTCATCATGCCAGAGACAAAGATTCGCGAGAGTCTGCCAGCTTCTTTAGACTGGAGAAATAAAGATGGTCAAAATTGGGTTTCACCAATTTTAGATCAAGCCAATTGCGGCAGTTGTGTGGCTTTTGCTTCTATCGGGGTTTTGGAAACCCAGTACAAGATTTCGTCGTTGCTTCCGAACTTCAATGTGAAGTTCTCACCT
>JBJTMR010000243.1:0-28219 GCA_046070625.1 Bdellovibrio sp.
GAGTAAACTAAAAGACCGTCTTTCAAAGAAACCATTTGAGTATAGTCTTTCACCACCGTGAACTCGTTGGTGTATTCAAATCCACCTACTGAATATTTCGCGGTCACGGTGTCACCGATATCCAATCCATATTCGTACTGACTGATATCCAAACTATGAGATCCATCCTCAAGAATAAATTCCTTATGAAAGTTTTGAACCACGCCGTTCTTATTTATGGAATAAGCCAATTCAGTTTTCTGCCCATTTAAAACCTTTGCAAAAGCAGTCACCAAGGACAAATACACGTCCGATGCCCCCACGTATTCTTGATTCACTTGTTGAGGATCGTATTTAAACTGCTCATCAATAAACAAATACGACTCCCAACTTGAAATAGTCACTTTAGGAAACACAGAGCCCAATACAGTACTTGGTTTGTGGGAACCTTGTTCCTGGACCGAGAACTCAATAGACTCCCCGGGTGCACAAATGTCTTCGGCATTGATCTCATACGATAGTGATGCAAGGCCTTTTTGACAGGAAACCATTTCTAAAGGAACAACTTTTCCCGCGGCAGATCCGTCCCCAGATACTTTTCTTTTGGAAAGCTGATAAAACTTGCCGTTACGACATTGGGTGATCTCGACAACAACTGCCCCTGAGTAATCGTCCGAAGATCCAATCAAAGAAGTGACGATTTTGCCTTTATTTAAATCCAGGTCTTCGATGTCACCCTCATAAATATTTGTGCGATTGGATTTTACGATAGCATGTATCTTCAATGAGCCCGCGGAATCCTCCATGGACTGAGCGGCTGAAGCTTCATGACTAAGACCACAAATGACAATCATGCTGATAACTGCGAAGCACACCTTATTCATGACAACTCCCTGTCGTCGAAAAATGATGATTTGTTCAAGTTTGCTCTTAGTTCGAATCCTTTATCAATCTAAATGAATGCTCGCGCCTTTGCGGCCACTGGGGCTGATTTCATCCCAAGAACACGGCCTGAAGTATTTTTGAATCCGATAAATCAAGAGAAAGTTTGTGATAAAGACACCGTTGGCGCATCGCCTCTAGTCAGATCAATTGCTCAAAACTCCAACATCTAGTGATGCTTGTTTTTTAAGCAAAAATACTTAAGGGTTTGTGGCTTCTCTACATTGACTGGTTGAAATGAACTCTGTAATTTCAGCCCCTCGACTCGGAGAAATTCTTCCACATGACCATGAACCCGTTGCCACCACAGGCTTACACAAAAGAGACTCTGCTGAAAGCCTATCAATGGCTGATAACGCAGAACTCTAGCATCAAGGAGATCGCAACGACTCCGGATATGCTCGTAAGTTTATATCTTAAGGCAACTCGTGATGGGGAAGGCGCCCTTGAGCGCCCCAGTATCAAGAATTTCAAAAATGAACTGAAGAGTTTGGCCGGTATGATGGGAGAGCTGGATCGTCCACAAGCCCAGACCCACCACCATCATGCTTCAATGGGTTTGGGAGCAACTGCGGCAGCAATTCCGATGTCTGTGCCTCCTCGCCAAGTAATTACGGAACCCTCCCCTGTAGCTCATCACCAACAAGTCGCGATGCAAATGCCGTTGCAAGTAAATCCATCAGCTCAAGCGCAAACACTTTCCTATACAGAAAAGACCCTCACTGCGACTTCTCAATCGATGAATGCCATGGACCTTTTTGATTGCAGCACCAAAGCTATGATTCAGGAAGTCAAAGATGAGTTCAACCTTAGCTCTGAGCTTGAAGCCCTCCGCATGCTGATCAAAGTCGGTTATGTGAAGTCTAAGGGCATGTTGAAATAAATAGCTTAAATCCTAAGGAAAACTCCGCTACACTGCCTCAATATTCCAATTGAAGGCTTATTATCATGAAGAAAAAATACCTCTGGCTTGCTGCAATTGCGGGTTTCTTAGTAGCCCTAGATCAAGTTGTAAAAATCTACATCCATACTCATTATCATTTGGGTGAATCGACTGTTGTCATTCCTGACTTCTTCAACCTGACATATGTACGAAACTTTGGCGCGGCCTTTGGCTTCCTTGCTGAAAGTCATCCATCTTTCCGTGAGCTTTTTTTCCTGTCTATGCCGCCGATTGCTCTAGTGATCATCTT
Source organism: Bdellovibrio sp. (assembly GCA_046070625.1). Lineage (GTDB taxonomy): Bacteria > Bdellovibrionota > Bdellovibrionia > Bdellovibrionales > Bdellovibrionaceae > Bdellovibrio. Next base: position 2,115 of record JBJTMR010000243.1, read on the forward strand.
GGGCATTCTTCGTGGGGTTAAAGACAATGACACCAAACAGATCATCGCTCTTTCCAGTATCTTTGGTGGCGCGATTGGTAACTATATTGATCGTTTGCGTTTCCGCTATGTCATCGACTTCTTGGATTTCCATCTTTATGGAAAATGGAGTTGGCCGGCATTCAATATTGCCGATATGGCCATCGTTGGGGGCGTTTGCTTACTGCTAGCTCTGATGTTTATTGAAAACAAAAAGGAAAAACAAAAACAAGGCGCCTAACCAGCGCCTTTTTTTATTTCGGAACGTTCTTACGCAACTTTCTTTGCAAGCTCTGACGGTGCAGCCCTAATTTTTTCGCCGCTTGAGTAATATTGCCGTCTGAATTCTGCAAAATATAATCAATATATTCTCGCTCCATGCGGGCCAAAGAAATTTCTTCTTCGTTGGCTACAGCTGCCGATGGCACCACATCTTCTTCAGCGAAGGTTTTCACGATCATATCGGGCGTCACAGGTTTCGCTAGAAAGTTTTCAGCCCCTAACTGCATTGCTTTGACTGCCGAGGCCACACTGCCAAAGCCGCTCATCATCACAACCCGAACTGCTGGATAGCGTTTCTTTACTTCCGCCAGAAAATCCATCCCGTTTTCACTGCCCACACGCAAATCTAATAAGATGCCTTCGGGTTCTTGGATTTTGTCCAGAGACGGGATTTCGGCGAAACTTTGCACCAGCATTCCGCGCTCCTCGAGCTCCTGATGCAGGACTTCGCGCAAGCGCTTATCGTCTTCAATCAACAAAAGATTTTTAACTGGCATCTTCATGGACTCACCTCTTCAGGGAAGGATAATCGCGCCATAGCGCCTTTTCCAGAGCTATTATTGGCTAAGACAAAATCTCCACCCATGCTTTGCGCTGTCATCATGGCCGAATAAACCCCTAAACCATTTCCCGCTGTTTTATCGGTGATAAATGGCTCTCCGAGACGACTTAAAATCTCGTCCGAAACTCCACTGCCGGCATCGACAACCTCCAGCACAACATTTTGGTCTTCACGATACAAACGCACAGAAATTTCTGATTTTTCCGGCGATGCTTCCTTCGCATTGTCCAATAGGTCTAAAACCGTTTGCGAAAAAGATAAGGGCTGAAGTCGGCACAAAATGTCTTCTGCTATCCACTGACGATCGACGACAAATTGATTGTCCTTTTCCCAGGCCAGGACAATATCTTTTAGCAGAGCCTTCAAATGGACGACCTGAAACTCTCCGTCAGAGGAATTTGAAAATACTCCTGCCATCTTTTGAAAAATCAAAATGCACTCATCCAAGCTTTGTTGTGCTTGAGAAAGCTCATTCGTCGCTTCTGTCGGGCTGTTCACTTTGCGCAAACCGCGATCCAGACGCAACTTCAAGGAATTAAGTGGCGTTGCCATTTCATGGGAAAAACCTGCAGCCAAAGCACCCAAAGACTTCAAACGATCTGCGCGGTGCTGACGATTTTGCAAACCACGAATGTGCTCTTCTTGTTTTTCCAACAGAACAGAAAACAAATGAGACACAAACCACGCCCCCAATACCAAAACCCATTGCGACAAGAAATGGAAATACATTTCTTTATGATCGACATTCAAAGTTACCGCAGCATCTTTCAAGGTTTCCCACTGAAGAATCCCCAAAAGACCGGCCAGAACGAGAATGAAAAGCAACGCTCGTCGACTGCGTAAAAGCATTCCCCCCAAGAAGGCATGCAAACATAACGTACAGATAAATGGATTTTGCGCGGAACCACTGACAAACAACAATCCCGTGACGGCCAAAAGATCTACAAGCAACTGAACAAATAATAACGATTGTTCCTGACGTGCAGCGGGCTTGCTCCAAATCCCTTGAGTCAAACCATTGAATACCGCCAACAAAGCAATCACCGCCATAAAGTATGGCATTTGCTCTTTTTGAAGATGCCCACCCTGAAGCAAGGGAACTGCCCCCATCATCATCAACACGATAGCAATCCAACGGAAACGGACAATCCCTTGAACCAGGGAAGACGACGAAGACCAAAAGGCTTTTAAAAGTGAAGATGACATGGAACCTGTCATAACGAACTCCCTGAATTGCCGCAAGCAGGGTTTATTTCGCGCAACCATCCGTTGCGTTAACGCAGCACCACAAGGCTTCCCTAAGGCCCATTTCTGGGTGCAACTTAACATTTGTAAATAACCTTAATCTCTAATTGCAAAACACTTGCGTTTAGTTATTTAGAAGTGATAGAGCTAACGGACACGTTTTGCGGAGGCCGTCATGCCGAAAATTATTCTGCTTATTTTATTCAGCTTATCTTTACACGCGCACGCGCAGTCAACGGCCCCTCTGATTCAGAATCTGAATTTCTCCGCCTCCGTCGATGCCACAGCGCCGATGAACTTGGATCACTCTGCTGACAATAAATTAGGAATTCGTTCTGCTGAGTTCGTCATGTACGGAGCCGTCGACCCAACATTTGATGCTGTTCTGAACTTTGCCGCACACAATGAAGACGGTGAATACAAAGCTGAACTGCATGAGGGGTATATATCTTCTTCAAAGTTAATCCCAAATCTGCGTTTTAAACTTGGGACCTTCTTTTTAGGCGTGGGCCGCTTAAATCAATTCCATCAACATGACTGGGAGTTTGTCTCTGCCCCGAAAGTCCAAAGAGATTTCTTTGCAGCAGAAGGCATTCACGACACGGGTGTTGAATTTACGTACCTGTTACCCACGGATTCCTATTGGGATCTGACCGTTGGCGTAACTAACGGTTATCAATTTGGCGAAAAGGACGCTCAGGAAAAACCTCACGTCCCAACACACTATCTACGTCCCTCGACGTTCATTGATCTGGGGGAAAATGGTGGACTGCAGATTGGTATAAACTATCTGGGTCGCACCGATTTTGCGGGTCTGCAAACACAACTTACGGGACTGGATTTCGTCTATAAGAAAAAAGAAGGGCAATTCAATCGTTGGGTTTTTCAATCTGAGATCTGGTATCGCAATCAAAACAGTGACACCACAGATCGCTCCGAACAAGTCGGCGCTTATTTTTATCCTCAGTACGGACTTGATGCACAATGGTCTCTCGGTTTGCGCCTCGATGCCTTTTCAGACTTAAGCATGAGTTTTACGGATGGCGAACATCGCAACAATTTGGACTATGCTGTTGTTCCAACACTGACATTTAAAAACAGTGAATTCGCCACCTGGCGCCTCGCTTACACTCATGAAGTGAATAATGTGGCCTTAGCTTCCGATGACATCAATCGTACGATCGAGTTACAATTTATTGCAATTCTTGGAGCTCACCCCGCGCACTCTTTTTAAAAAAGGTGGTTACAGTGAAACTGGTAATTTCGGCAGTTCTTGTTTTTTTAACTCTTCCCGCGTTTGCAAAAATTAAAGTCGTTGCGACGTTACCTGATGTCGCCGAAGTCGTGAAAGCCATCGGCGGCAATCAAGTGGACGTTAGCACTTTGCTTAGTGGTGGAACGGACCCTCACTTTGCCGACGCTCGCCCTGATTATATTCTTAAGGTAAATCGTGCTGATGTTGTCTGTGCCATCGGCTTGGAATTGGAAATCGGCTGGCTACCAAAAGTATTGGAAAAATCTGGGAATGCAAAAGTTCAAGCTGGTGGTCCGGGTTCCTGTGAACTCGGTAAAGCAGTGAAGCCTTTAGATGTCCCACAAGGAGTTATCAACCGTTCCTTAGGTGATGTCCACGCTCACGGAAATCCTCATTTTGCTTTAGATCCCCTGAAGCTTGCAGAGGGTGGAGCAGAAGTCGTGCGCGTTCTTTCTCAAGTCGATAGCGCCAACGCAGGACTGTACCAGAAAAATTATGATGCATTCAAAAAACAGATGGAGTCACTGCACGCACAAATGAAGTCCAAGGCAAAAAAGGACAAGGTCATGGAGTACCACAAAGAGTTCACGTACTTCTTTCGCGCCTATGACCTGGAATCCGTTGGCTCCTTAGAAGAAAAGCCAGGGATGCCTCCATCCGCCACACGCATCGCAGAGGTCGCACAAATGGCGAAGGCCAACAAAGTTCAGGTGTTATTTGCGACACCCTCTGCCCCACATAAAACTTTGGAAAGGTTTCAAGAGCTTTCAGGAGTTCCCGTGGTTACGGTTCCGTCGTATATCCAGTCCTCTGGTAACGGCAGCTCTATTGAAGGGCTGCAAAACCTATTAATGAAAGCGCTTCCATGAGTTCACTTCTTTCAGTTAAAAACTTGCGCGCGTTAAGCCGAGAGGGAAACAATCTATCCCCCATCGTCAACTTCAGTTTGGAACCTGGAGAAGTGCTTTTTCTGCGCGGAGAAAACGGCGCTGGAAAAAGCACCTTATTAAAAACTCTTTTGAATTTACATCCTTATTTTTCCGGACAGTTTAAGTTTCAAGTACCTCTTTCTGAAATCGAATACCTTCCTCAGCTTGGCAATTTACATTTTCATTTACCAATGACTCTGGCAGATATGCTAGGCGCAGAGATTCAATCTCCCCTGCTTAAGGGTTTAGATTTGAATAAGAAATGGAACACGGCCAGCGGGGGCGAAAGGCAAAAGGTTTTGTTTTCAGCAGCCCTTGCTAAAAACCCTCAAGTTCTAATTCTGGATGAGCCTTTTAACCATGTTGATAAAGATGCCTGCCTTTTATTGGAAGAAAGCTTAAGCAACTATCTATTAACCCATCCTCAAAGCGCCATGATGTTGGTGTCACATCGGACTTTATCAAGTACCTGGTCTAAAATGCGTGTGCTGGAGATTCAATGACGACTTTCATTTCGCTTTTAGACATTTACAAATGGTCCCTGCCAGCCAGTGTTTTCATGGCAGCATGCCTATGCTTAATCGGCGCCCAATGGACAGCACGCGAAAAAAGTGCTCAGATTTTTGTGCTTGGTCAAGGTTCCTCGCTAGGAATTGTGATCGGTCTTATCCTGAACGTTGTTCTTGGCAGCGACTTTCATTGGCTTAGCTTAGTCGGAGGCTTGACCGTTGGTTGGATCACTCTGATCCTTTCGGATATGGTCGTTCAACGTCAACCTGATCGAAACCATATTTATTTAACGCTGTTCGTATTTTTTCTATCCCTGACTTATTTGATAAGCTCCCTGACCCCTTCATTAGAAAGCCACATGGCCGCAGCTTACTTTGGGGATCTGGCGGTGATGTCAAATGGAGCCGCGGAATTAGGTTTATTGGCAGCCGTTCTTTTTGGTGGATTTCTTTTGTGGGCTTGGCGCCCATTAACCAAAGCATCCTTCGAGCTCGTCAATCAAAGCAGTATTCATCGCGATTACAAGAACCGCTTTTTTGATGTCGGCACGTTGCTTTTAACGACTGTCGCAATCCAAAGCATGGGATACTTATTCACCATGGGATCCCTGTTTATCGCGACAAGTTTTGCGTCTCAGCGCAGTCGTAATTTGCGAAGCTATACACAACGAATTCTGCTGATTTCCAGTGTGGGAACGGCTTTGGGGTTCGTCGTGTCTTTGCTATCCACAAACTTACCCACAGTGCCATGCGTTTTGATGGGGCAGCTTTTGATTGGCTGCCTGTCTTACATAAAGAAGTAATGGAATGAAGGTTGAGCTTCGCGTTTTTGACCGTCTAAGTTAAATAGACAGATCACTTCCGTGCGAACACCCTTTTTCACGTTGAAAATCGTTAGATCAGAATTTTCGATGATCTGGTGTAAACCGCGACCAGCTCCACCCTTTTTTTGCCCGTTCAAACTGCCCGCAACACCATTATAGCAACTCAATAGATAGTCTATGATCACATCGCGAGGCAAAGCACCAAACGGATCCACAACTGAAACTGCTAACAACATCCCGTCACTGCCATAACGAAGTTGTGATTGTTGATGAGTATCCAGAACAACTTCTTCTTTGCGAGTCAGATGATTGAACAATGCATTCCCTTTAGAATCCACGGGTGCATCATAAATCGCATTCATCAACATCTCTTCACAAGCCGTATTGACTCGATCCAAGACTGACGTGCGCACGCCCATTTTTTTAAAGTACTCGCAAAGTTCATCTCGAAGGACTTCACGCTGACCCGAATGCGTCACCATGCGCTTCTGAACTTCCACACCCCAAGTCAGGTATTTCTCGACACCAAAAATGTCTTTATTTAGAAGCTTGCCCAACGCCGTTAAGACATAGCGAATCGTCGCATTTTTATCATCCGAATCACGAGAGATAATATGTTCAACGAAACGGTTGTCTTTAAGAATTTCCAAATTCCCCTGAACATTTTTATTAGTCAGAAGAATCACATTTTTACAGATATTCTTGTCATGAACTTCTTTAAGCACATCAACACAGCTGTCTTCCGCGAGAACAACATCATATTTGTTCTCTTTAAGAAGATTATATGCGGATTCAGAGTCGCTTGCGATGTCCAGCTGCACTCCGGTACTCCCCATTGCCATACGCACAGGAAGCTGCTGCTTTTTATCTGGCTCCACTAACAGAACTCGGCCACCTTTGCCCCGTTGCAAAGCATTTTGGGCTTCATGCAATTCACGATTTAGAATTTCAAAAAGGCGGGCCTTCTCGTTGGTTTTCACCAAGCGCTCAGTCAAAATAAAACAGTAAATTTGATACAACAAAGACTGAAAACGGTCTTTGTCTTTAGGATGCACATGTGCAAAATCTTCGGAGCGAATGACAAAGCACTCAACATTATCTACAGCCACAACTGTTGTCGAAGCTGGATTAGCCGTAATGACACTCATTTCTCCCCAAACTTCTCCGGGAGTATCAAGAGACGCCAACACTTCACCAGCTAAGGAAATTTCTAATTTTCCAGAGCGCAAAAAATAAAGACAATGATTGGCTTGCCCTTCTTTTAGGATCTCTGTTCCTGTAGGAAAAGTTTCTGCATGAATCATCGCTGAAACTTGAAGGAGCAAGTCTTCACTAAAGGACTTAAAGAACGAGTAGAGTTTAATTTCTTTCGCAATTTCAGCTGGATGCATCTTCATATGTGTCTAATTATGTAGCGAGACATCGGACATTGGGTAGATTCGTCTTGAATATTTGCAATAATGAACGAAAATTAAGTCTATCGTCGGTAACCGGAGGCCTGTGTTTCCCACCATACACCTTACTTCTTCAATAGTAATACCCACCTACTACTTGGTGATCAGTCTGACTGTGGTTCTTTCTTTATTTTGGATTGTTCGCAGATCTGAGAGGCTCCAGCTTTCGCGCTCTGTGGCGCTGGACTTAAGTCTTCTAATTATGATGTTCGGATTCATCGGTGGAAGACTGCTTCACGTCGTGTACGAAAGTTTTGATTATTATCGCGAAGATTTCTGGCGCATCTTTTATTTTTGGGATGGTGGCTTTGTCTATTATGGAGGCGCGATTCTGGCGACCGTGGCCGGTCTTATATATCTTCGGGTTCGCGCACGAAAACAAAGTGGCCTCTATCTGGATATGCTGGCTCCGGTGATGTCTCTTGCCTATGCTCTGGGACGAAGCGCGTGCCTGCTTGCAGGATGCTGCTATGGAAAATACTGTGAACTTCCGTGGGCCATTGATGGACGACACCCTACTCAGCTCTACGCTATTGTTTGGGAGCTAGGAACTTTGTGTTTGATCTTGGGAGTTGAAAAGGGACGCCAGAAAACAGGCTTCCTTTCTAAACCGGCACAGCTTTTTTATATGTGGATGGTTCTTCATGGGATCGGGCGCATCATAATGGAGTCCTTCCGTGATGATTTCCGCGGGCCCACATTGGGAATGTCGATCTCTTCCTGGATCAGCGTAGCCATTATAGTTTTAGGCCTTATCTTACTTCTGAAAAAGCCCGTAAATACCAAGCCTTAGTGTGTCTCATGTTGAGACTCTGATCAAAAGTGACACAAAACGCCGCTTTTCTCATTAGTTCTACACGCTAATAACTCTCAAATCGTAATTACAAACTGCTCGCAAGATACCTTGGTTGGCACATCTAGTGAACTGTATGCATTGTGAAGAAGTTTATTTATTGAGAGGTTTTTATGAAAAAGCTCATCGCACTAGGAATGGTTCTTACAGCGGCCCTTGCAATAGTAGGTTGTAGTAAAGGAAGTGATTCCTCAAACAACAACGCGGGTGTTACTTGCCCGGTTGGATCGAATTGGAATGGTCAGTATTGCGTGACTAGCAATGGAGGCATTGTCAGCCCAGGCACAACCAACATTCGCTACTATGACTATATCTATTTCTTCCAGATCGACTATTTCACAAAAATGCCAACGGTGAACTGGCCGAACTCTAGAAAGAGCATGAGAATCACAAACCCAGCGGTTTACAAAAAGTTTTTGAAAGAAGCTTTGGCTGTGTGTGACCGCAATATCTGGGGTTATTCTTCTGGATACGCAAGCTGTGATAGCTGGACAAGTGGTTCTATGATCTTGCAAGTTGATTTGGATTCTTCATTAAAGCCATCTGTGTACTTTACTGCGATTCCATCTTACAGCATGTTTTCAATGAGCATTGGTATCGATGGTGGCGGTATGGCATACAACCCACTGGCGTTGATCCAAAATACGACTTACAACTTGATCAATCAATCCAAAGGTTTCGAGATTCGCACAAACGGCTCATACACAAATGGTGGTGGTTTGCACTTGATTCAAATTCAAGTTTTGAATGGAACAACTGCTGATAACAATTTGAACTACACAGTTTACTATCCAGACAGCAACGGCCAACCTGCGGCGTTCCTAACTGGAACATTGACTCGTTACTAATTGCGCCAACGGTTGCGCGGAATGAAACTCTGAGCAAGTATTCATCCCATGACCGACAAAACTCAATCTAAAATGGTCAAATGCCCGCAATGCGGGCGTTTGACTTTGTACTCAGAAGAAAATTCATTCCGACCATTTTGCTCGGAACGCTGCAAACTTATCGATCTTGGTGAGTGGGCCAGCGGTGGCTATAGCATTCCTGTCAGTCCTGAATCTTCAAGTGATTCTTTAAGTATAGATGATCTTTATGATGAAGATGATGGCAGTGATGGACACAAGCACTAACAATTTCTGATTCAACCACCTTCGAAATCCTCACTGCGAGCCTTTTTCGCAATTTGCAGTTGACGAATCACAGAATTTATCTTGATATCAAGCAGTCATTGGACGACGAGCAGTTATCATCATGATTTAATCACAACAAGAGACACACAAATGTGTCGACAAGAGGAGTTCACATGAACAAAGCACAACTTATCGAAAAAATCGCAGGCGAAACAAAAGTTTCTAAAGCTCAAGCTGAAGCTATCCTTGACTGCGCAGTTGAAAACATCAAAAAAGCAGTTAAAAAAGGTGACGATGTTAAATTGGTAGGCTTCGGTACTTTCACTAAAGCTAAACGTAAAGCTCGCACTGGTCGCAACCCACAAACTGGTAAAGCAATCAAAATCCCAGCTGCATGGGCTCCGAAATTCCGCGCTGGCGCAGATTTCAAATCAATGGTTAAGTAATCAATCAAAGATTGATTCTTTCCTAAAAGGCGTTCCGCAAGGAGCGCCTTTTTTTTATTCCAAGAACGTTAGCTCTCGGATCATTCTGAACAAAGTGGAAAGCGGTAGCTCCGGGAATTTAATAAGATACCGCCGCTTGCATGAAGACCGTTCCTCACCATTCGCTGGAAAATCTGTCATTTGAATTTACCGAGAAAGAGGAAAACTCAAAGGGATTCCCCGACGTTTTCCAAGTTCCGCAGCAGTAGCTCCGCAGGAGCACGTCCGCGAGGACTGTTCGAAGGAAAACGTCGGGGAATCCCTTTGAGTTTTCCGGCTTCAAGCGCTAAACTCCCCCCATGGCAACATTCAACAAGCAAATCAAAAAAATAGGTGTTTATACAAGCGGTGGCGATGCGCCGGGAATGAATGCAGCACTCAGAGCTGTCGTTCGTGTGGCAATTGCCAACAAATTGGAAGTTTTTGGAATTATGCAAGGCTATGTCGGCATGATCGAAAATCACATTGCACCTTTGCATTTGCGTGACATGGCCAACATCATTCAGCGTGGCGGCACGATTATTAAAACCGGTCGCTCTTCAGAGTTTACGAAACCTGAAGGACGTTCTAAGGCCGCAGCTAATTTAAAGACACAAGACATCGACGCTTTGGTATGTATTGGTGGCGATGGGTCTTTCCGTGGCGCCCATACTCTTTGGGAAGAACATCAGATTCCAATTGTTGGTGTTCCTGGAACAATCGACAACGATATCTTTGGTTCAGACAAAACGATCGGCTTTGACACTGCGGTAAATACAGCCCTTGAGGCCATCGATAGAATCCGCGATACAGCAGCGTCACATGATCGCCTGTTCATTGTTGAAGTTATGGGTCGCAATTCCGGATTTATCGCTTCGGCCGTAGGCCTTGCTGGTGGCGCCGAAGAAATCTTTACCCCTGAAGCCAACACCACTGTCGATAAAGCAATTGATCGCATTAAAGATGCTATTTCCCGTGGTAAAACCAGCAGTATTTTAATCACAGCAGAGGGTCAAAAACCGGGCCGTGCTTATGATCTGGCTGATGCCATCCGCAAAAAAACGGGTTGGGACGCAAAAGTCTGCATCCTTGGACATCAACAAAGAGGCGGATCTCCGACTGCAGCCGACCGCATCCTTGCCAGCCGCATGGGTGCTGCTGCCGTTGACTCTCTTCTAAAAGGTCACTGCGATATCATGATCGGGACAGAAGGCGAAAGATTGATCGAAGTTCCCTTAGATATCGTCACGAAGAACGAAAGAAAAGCGCAACTGGATCTGGTGTCTCTCGCTAATATTCTTGCGACATAAAAGCCTTGACCTCTGAAGTAGATATGCGAATTCTAACAAGTATTCGCGTTTTAAATCTACAAAAGAGGTCCTTTTATGAAACGTCTGTTTATATCTTTGCTGATGGTGCTACCACTCCTGGCAAGCTGTACAAAAAAAGACAACGAAATCGTTATTGGTGAGTACGATTCTTTAACTGGCAGTGATGCTACTTTCGGTTTGGGGTCGAACAAAGGAATCCGTTTGGCCTTTGATGAAATCAATGCTGCTGGCGGAGTTAAGGGTAAAAAACTCAGCCTGGTCACCGTGGACGATCAAGGTAAAAACGAGGAAGCGGTGTCTGCGGTAAAACGTCTGATCACGCAAAATAATGTCGTAGCTATTATCGGTGGGGTTGCCAGCGGACGATCCAAAGCTGCGGCACCAATCACTCAAGACAAGGGCATTCCATTTATTTCTCCGGCATCAACAAACCCTGATGTCACAAAAATTGGCGACTACGTTTTCCGTGTTTGCTTTATCGATCCCTTCCAAGGATCTGTGATGGCGAAATTTGCTGGCGAAACTTTAAAGGCTAAAAAAGTCGCTGTTCTTCGTGACGTTAAAAACGACTACTCTGTCGGTTTAGCAGATGCCTTCGTGACGGATTTTAAAAAACGTGGCGGCGAAATCGTGACTGATGTCAGCTATCAAGCTGGCGACATCGACTTCAAGGCGCAATTGACACAGATTCGCTCTAAAACACCGGATGCAATCTATGTTCCTGGATATTATACAGAAGTTGGCTTGATCGCTCAGCAAGCACGCCAATTGGGAATCAAAGCTCCATTGATGGGTGGCGACGGATGGGATTCTGATAAACTTCATGAAATCGGAAAAGAAGCTATCAACGGAAGCTACTTTTCAAATCACTACACGACTGAATCCACAGATCCTGCGGTGACCGAGTTCATTAAAAAATACAAAGCGAAATACAACGAAACTCCAGGGTCATTTGCAGCGCTTGCTTATGATGCCGCAAAAGTATTGGCAGCAGCTATGGAGCGTGCTCCTGACTTGTCAGGTAAAGCGATTCGTGATGAACTAGCTAAGACAAAAGATTTTCCTGGGGTCACTGGGAAAATCACTTTGAATGAAAACCGCGACGCCGTGAAAAGTGCCGTGATCATTCAAGTCGACGGTCCGAACCGTAAATACATCACAACTGTGACACCGTAAGGAATTTCATGCAGGATTTCGCGCAACATCTTATCAATGGTATCAGCCTTGGCTCTATCTATGCGTTGATCGCCCTTGGTTACACGATGGTGTACGGAATCCTGAAGATGATTAACTTTGCCCACTCTGATGTGTATATGGTGGGCGCATTTGCCGCCTACTATGTAGCGCGAGCGTTGGGAATTGATGCCCAACCTGGAATCAGCAGCCTTGCTATTCTTCTGATTTCCTCCATGGTCTGTTGCAGTATCTTGGGGCTTGTCATCGAACGTCTGGCTTATCGCCCTCTTCGTAATGCTCCCAAATTAAATATTCTGATTACCGCAATCGGCGTCAGCTTGTTCCTGGAATATGGTGGACAAGTGACTTTCGGTGCAGATCCCAAAGTTTTTCCCGAAGTGATGAAAGATTTTGTGATCTTTTCTTTTGGTAACGTCGAAATCAGATCCTTTGATGTCACTGTTTTAGGCGTGGGAATTGTGGCAATGATCGGCCTACAGTTTCTGATCTTTAAAACAAAACTAGGTAAAGCTATGCGTGCTGTCAGCAGCAATCCTGCCGTTGCAAGCTTGTTGGGTGTAAATCCAGATCGTATCATCGCCTTCACATTCATCGTGGGTTCAGCCCTTGCCGGTGTTGGTAGCGTTCTGGTGGGCATGAAATATCCAAAAATTGATCCACTGATGGGTATGATGATTGGTCTTAAAGCTTTCGTAGCCGCAGTTCTTGGTGGTATCGGAAACGTTCAAGGTGCAGTCTTAGGCGCCATGATTATGGGTCTTTCAGAAGAAATGGTTGTCGCTTACTTATCGAGTACCTATCGTGATGCTTTAGCCTTTGGAATTTTGATTGTGATCTTGATCTTTAAACCTGCGGGGCTTCTAGGCAAATACTCCATCGAGAAGGTGTAACAATGAGAGCCTTTAAAAATCCTCTTCTTGCTCTGATCGCGCTTCTGGTTCTTGGTGTCGGAATTTACTTTGGATTTAACGAATACATCCAATTGCTGGTGCTATTTGCGGCAGTAAACAGTCTCATGGCGATGAGCCTGAATCTGGTCAACGGATACACGGGACAGTTTTCTTTAGGCCATGCGGGCTTTATGGCAATCGGTGCCTATTTCACGGCTTACGCTTCAACTAAATGGAACTTCTTGCCGGAAAATCTTCAGTTCCTCAGCTTTTTTATCTGGACCCTGGGCTCTGGCTTGCTTGCGGCTTTTGCGGGATTCTTGGTTGGCCTTCCGTCTTTGCGACTGAAGGGGGACTATCTGGCCATCGTAACATTGGGCTTTGGTGAAATCATTCGCGTGACTTTATTAAATATGGATTTCCTTGGGGGACCTCGTGGTTATGCGAACATTCCAGGTTTCAAATCTTTTTTAACATCCTATGGATTCGCGGCATTGTGGGTCTTAATTTGCTTCTTCACAATTTGGCGCCTGATGAAATCTAGCTATGGCAGGGGCTTCCTGAGTGTCCGTGAAGATGAAATCGCGGCAGAAGCCACTGGCATCAACACCACCGGCATGAAAATTCGTGCTTTCGCACTTTCCAGTTTTTTTGCGGGTGTCGCTGGGGCTTTATTCGCGCATTTTACGAGCTTTATCAATCCATCTTCGTTCACCTTCTTACAGAGTGTGAATGCAGTCATCATGGTGGTTCTAGGCGGAATGGGTTCTATGACGGGATCTATTGTCGCGGCCATTATCGTAACAGCCTTGCCAGAAGCTTTGCGTCCTTTACAAGACCTAACCGGTGTTGATTTACGCATGGTGATTTATTCATTATCACTCGTGCTGGTGATGATCCTTCGCCCGAAAGGAATTTTCGGCGAACTTGAGTTTACTGATCTTTGGAGAAAATATGTCCGACGTTCTGCTCGAAGCTAAAAAGATCACCATGCAGTTTGGCGGTCTGAAAGCCGTCGACTCTTTGGAATTTCAAATCAAAAAAGGTCAACTAGCGGGGCTCATCGGTCCCAATGGTGCGGGCAAGACGACGGTTTTTAATATGCTAACTGGGGTCTACCAACCCACTCATGGCGAAGTAATGCTTAACGGAAAATCGTTACAGGGTCTTCGCACGAATCAGATTTCTCACAAGGGTGTTGCTCGTACTTTTCAGAACATTCGTTTATTCAAAGGTCTCAGCGTTTTAGAAAACGTCCTGATTGCAATGCACCAGCACGTGACCTACGGCCTCATGGACACCCTTCTGCAAACTCGCAAATTCATCGAGACCGAAAAGGCCCTAGAAGAAAAAGCCCTAGCGCTATTAGAAATCTTTTCTTTGCAATCCAAAGCCCACGAACCTGCAAGCTCTTTACCCTATGGTCAACAGCGCAAACTGGAAATCGTTCGTGCCTTAGCCACTGATCCAAAGATTATTTTGCTGGATGAGCCTGCGGCTGGAATGAATCATTCGGAAACTCATCAGTTGATGGAAACCATCGCCAAGATTCGTGAAAAATTTCAACTGACGGTTTTGTTGATTGAACATGACATGAAGCTGGTCATGGGTATTTGCGAAAACATCGTGGTGTTAGATCACGGTGTGAAAATTGACGAAGGTCCACCAAGACACATTCAAAACTCTAAACGAGTCATCGAAGCCTATTTGGGCGTGGAGGAAACTCTGTGAAATCCCCTCTTATTGCTGCCGAAAATCTCAGTGTGTTTTATGGCGCTATTCAGGCATTGAAGGGAATCACCTTTCATGTGAACCGTGGCGAAATCGTCAGTTTGATTGGTGCTAACGGTGCTGGTAAAACGACGACCTTGCGTGCTCTATCGGGATTGGTTCCAAGCGAAGGAAAGATCACTCTTAACAATCAAGATCTAGCCATTGTTCCAAGCCATGAACGCGTGAAGTTGGGAATGGCTCAATCCCCAGAAGGCCGTGGCGTTTTCCCGCAAATGAGTGTTTTAGAAAATCTTGAGATGGGTGCTTACAGTCGTAAAGACAAAGCCGGTATAAAAAAAGACTTCGACATGTGCCTGGATTTGTTTCCCCGCCTGAAAGAACGCCTTTGGCAAATGGCCGGAACTCTTTCTGGTGGTGAACAGCAAATGTTGGCGATTTCTCGCGCCCTTATGTGCAAGCCAGAGATTTTGTTGCTGGATGAACCTTCGTTGGGATTGGCTCCCCTGATCGTGGCGCAGATTTTTGAGATCGTTAAAAAGCTGAACCAGGAAGGCATGACCATTTTACTGGTCGAACAAAATGCCCGTCTGGCCTTGAAGGTTTCACATCGGGCTTATGTTTTGGAAACGGGCCGTATTGTTATGCAAGATACGGGTGCGAACTTGTTGAGTAACGATGAAGTTCGCAAAAGTTATTTGGGAGTATAAGACTCTAAGATCGCTCAAAAAAACCCATTTAGATGATGGGTTTTTTTATTTAAGCCATCTTTTGAAGTGTAATTTCGAACTCAGTGCCACGGCCGTCCTTCACAGGACTGCGAATATCAACTTTACCATCATGGGCCTCAACCACCGCTTTCACGAAGGTTAAGCCTAAACCCATGCCGTATTCGGAACGACTTTTGTCACTGCGGTAAAGTTTCTGCCAGATTAGACCATGCTCTTCAGCTGCGATTCCAGGGCCAGAATCGATGACCTTTAAGATCACACCCTCTGTTTGATTCACCGTTTCTATGATGACCTCACCACCCGGTGGCGTGTACTTATGGGCATTATCTAACAGGTTGGCAATAACCCGACTGATCAGGCGTGGGTCCACCATCGCCCAATCGTGGGTATCTAGCTTTTGAATAACTTTGATATTTTTTTCTTCAAACGCCATTTCATAAAGATCCATGATTTCTCGAACCAGATCACTGATGAATTTCTTTTCAATTTTAAGCTTTTTACTACGGTTTTCTGCTTCCGTAATATCTGTCAAAACTTGTAAGAAATTTAAGATCTTATCTGAGTTTTCATAGCAACTTTGCAAAGCTTCCCGGTAAGACTCAACGTCCCCTTCACTGGTCAAGGCGATCTCTGCGCGACCACGCAAACGAGTGACTGGAGTCCGAATATCATGGGCTAAATGATCAAAAGCTTCCTTCAATCCATTCACCAGATTTTCAATTTTTTCTAATGCCTTATTAAATAACAGTTTCAACTCTTCCAATTCGTCGTCGCTGCCACCGACAGGAACGCGTGTGGATAAAGAACCTCCCTCGATTTTCTTCATCGAAGTGATCAATTCACGAACAGGACTCAATGTAGAATTGGATAAGAACAAACCACCCAAGAAACCAATCAAAGCCACAGGCACCAAGGACCACCAGAATAACTTCTGCAAATAGCGCAGTTGTGAGCCCAAACCCTCTGTACTTTTTGCGACAATAAGTCGCTGACCATTATTCAGATTACGTCCTAAAACCAAAATGGCCTCGGTGCTGGAACGCTCTGGCAATGAAAAGTCGTAGGCTTTGTCCTTGTTGTACTTAGCCATCTCTGTTTTCATCAAACTTTGATCGATGGTAAAGGCTGGAACCGGCTCATGGAAAAATAGGTTTTCCCCGGATTGAGAGTAAATGGAAACCATCAAAGAGCCATCACGATCATAGTTACGCACCAACGAGAAGTACTGTTTAAAGTCTTCTAGTCCGCTTACTTCGATCCGGTTGCTATATTCTTCAATTTTGGCATCAAGAATCACTCGCTCCTGATTTTGAAGCGAGTGAGTAATTTGAAAATAAAGGAAGCTAAAAATTAGCGTCGAGCTGAGGATCAACACCAAGGAATACGCTAAGGTAAGCTTGGTGCTGATACGAAAGAGTGTCGGCTTAAGACCCTTTAAGGACATAACCTACGCCTCTGACAGTGTATATCAGTCGTGTAGGGAAATCTTTTTCCAATTTGTTTCTGAGACGGCATACCAATACGTCTACCACATTTGTCTGCGGATCAAAATCATAATTCCAAACTTCCTTAAGGATAGTCTGTTTACCGATGATTTTATTTGGGTTGCTCATGAATAGATCTAGCAAAACAAACTCGCGCTCTTGAAGATCCAACTTGCGACCAGCGCGAACAACGTCGCGGTTTAGGCGGTTCAACTTCAAATCTTGGAAAACTAGTTGGGTGATTTCCGAAGCTTTCTGCGCACGCTTCATCAAGTTTTTCACGCGAATTTGAAGTTCAGCCATTGCAAACGGCTTCGTTAAATAATCGTCACCACCCATGCTTAAGCCTTTTAAGCGGTCATCTAGTTCGCGCAAAGCGGACAATATAAGAATTGGCGTGTTGATCTCTTTTTCGCGCAATGATTTGGCGAAAGTGTAACCGTCCATTTCAGGAAGCATCAAATCGAGTACGATAATATCGTAATGATTTGTAAGAGCTCTTTCGTAGGCACGTCGTCCGTTTGATTCTACTTCAACGTCACCTTCAAGTTCCCCTAGACCTTGTTTAACGATTGTTGCGATCTCGTTATCGTCTTCTACTACTAAGCATCTCATTGAGAGTCACCTTTGTTACTAAATTGTTAAATCTGGGCCTAGTTTATATCAGATTTGTTTCTAAACAAAAGAATGATTTTTAAGATACGTTACTAAAAAGTCTATCATTACAGACATTTAATTGGTTTTAGTGGGCAGTATTGCCAACAAGACATTCTCACGCTGATGTTCGACATTGCCAAAAATGAAAAAAAAGGCCCGGGGTCAGCGGGCCTTTCGACATGAAGCTTTATCTAGAGTCGGATCTAAGATTAACGTTTCAACTGAATTACTTCGTTCAGAAGCTCATCGGTTGTCGTGATTGTCTTCGCATTGGCTTGGAAACCACGTTGATTTTGGATCATGTTTACGAACTCTGTTGCTAGATCCACTGTAGATCTCTCAAGAGATTTCGCGAATAATTTACCACGGCCCGCTGCACCTGGAGCACCCACGGAAGCAGTTCCTGAATCTCTAGATTCTTTCAAACGGTTGTTACCAACCTTGAAAAGAGCTTCTGGATTTTCAAATTTCGCCAATGCGATTTGAGCTAAGTCTTGGGCTTGGCCATTAGAGTAAACCGCAGTCAAGATACCTTCGTCATTGAATGACAAGCTATTGATTGTACCTGCAGCCGCTCCATCTTGGTGCCAAGAGATAAGATCCGAGTTTTTACCGTACTGCTTAGTACCATCGATACCTTTACCACCATCTTTGATTGCATCACCGAAGTTCAACTTGATTTGTTGACCTTGAAGTGCGCCACCTTTGAAGTTGAAGTTTGAAGAAGTCATTTGTTGGCTATCAAGTTTACCGTCAACAGTGAACTCTAATTTCCCAGCACATACTTCAGAAAGCTTACCTTCTTCACCGCCAGTGATTTCTTTACCGTCTACGATACCTTTGTATTCCCATTGTCTGTCAGCGGTCTTATTGAAGAACAAGCTCAACAAGTGCTTATTACCTTGGGAATCGTACATCTCAACACCTGTAGAGTAATGAGAAGTGGAGTATGGATCTTTGATATCGAATTTTTTAGTCGCTTCCATGCGAGAATCCAAGTTCAGATCCATTTTGATCTCTTTAGAAGCTTTCGCTGGGATCAAAGCGCGTGGGAACTTAATGTCAGTCATTTTGTTCAAGATGTTACCTTTATCGTCAGTACCGAAACCTTGAACTTTTTGATTGTCGTTTGTTACAAGGTAACCTTCACGATCAAAGTGGAAAGACCCATCACGCGTGAAAGACTCGCCATCAGAACCTTTAACTTTGAAGTAACCATCACCAGAGATTGCAAGGTCCGTTACTTTCTCAGTAGCGTCTACGTTACCTTGAGTAAGGATTGGATTCACAGCACCGATCTTCACACCACGACCGATTTGATTACCACCAAGAACACCTTTTAAGCTTTTCGAAATAATATCTTGGAACTCTGCACGGCTTGCTTTGAAACCGATAGTATTGGCGTTGGCGATATTGTCACCGATAACTCCAAGGGCTTCGCCCTGAGCAGTCATACCAGACACACCCGTGTACAATGAAGAAAGAATACCCATGTGACCTCCATGTCGTTGACGTCTTCAATCGGAATCCGTCGTTTGGAGGGCCTCCTCTACGAGGACCGGCCCAAATATTAAATTGTGTATCGATTGCTATCTGTCACTTCAGGACAGCTTCACAATTTATCCGCCGTAGCTCATTCATGAGCGAAGGAGGATTGCGTTTAGAGCACCACAGTACTATCGATGTTCGTGAACACATTTTCCTTCAATGCATTCTTGTCCATCACAGTTACTACTGTATTGTTCTTAACACTGACGATCAGCGCAGAGTCATTCATTAATACTAATGAATCCTTCGAACCTTTCGCCGCTGCTCTCGAAATCGCGTCTTGCAGCTTCGTGATATCCTCGGGGCTATAATTAATGCCTCGAGTTTTCATTCGCTCAATCGCGTGATTCGAGAACTTTACTCCATCTGCAGGCTTCACCAAGCCCTGAGGATTCACTTGATTTAAGTTTGCGGGCTTCATGCCGCCGACTTGATCTAGCGTCTCCTTGAAGGAGGGTCCCGTTCCAGCGCCGAGGTCAGGTTTGTTAACCTTACCACCCGGTTGTGTCGGGATGAGTTGTTCGAATGTCTGTATCTTCTTTAAGTCTACCATTTTACTTCATCGTCTCCTTAGCGATCTTATCAATCATGTCGCGGGATAGACCCACTGTATCCATGATCTTGGATTTTGCTGCAGGAGCAGATGCAGTGGTAGAACTTTGTTGTTCAGCACTCGCCTCTTTTTTAGTTTGTCCTGTAGCATCATCCTTTTTCAAGTCTAGGTTAGTAACATCATTTACATTCTGGTCGTTTCTCATAAGACGTGGGTCTGTGATCTTTTTCACGTCACGGAAACGAATCGCCTGATTTCCGACATTCAATACAGGGCCTTCTGCAGAATAACTCACGCCAGTGATCAATCCGTCGAAGTCTGTTTTAATTCCCATCTTTTTACCGTCGCCCGTTTTTGCTTCTGCGATGAATTGATATTCTCCGGCAGCAGCTTTCATACCCTTACTGTCTTCACCATTCCAAGTGAGTTTGTTTTCACCTTGCTTCAGACCTTTTAAGTTGTATTCGCGAACCACGTTGCCGTCAGCATCACGCACTTTCACAGAAACTTCGGCGCCTGCCATCGGAAGAGAGAAACGGAAATCATGATCTTTATCATTCACTCCGCGCACCACTTTCGAGGAATCACCCGCAACCGCTTTGCCGATCAAGTTCAACGCTTGGAAATTTTCAGAAGGCTTTTGGGCGTTCTTCAATTCTTCAAGTGTTCTGTTCATGTTCTGCATTTGCTCGAGTGACGAGAAATTCGCCAACTGCGCAGCCATCTCATGGGACTTCATCGGATTCGTCGGATCTTGATTCTTCATTTGCGCAAGCATCAACTTGAAGAAAGCATCTTTATCCAAGTTGGGATTACCTGTAGTACGAACTTTTTTCGAAGGGTCAGTCCAATTCGGGTCAGAAAGTTTATTGGCGACCGCGCCAAGATCCTCTTCGCCGACTTTCGCTTTATCTTGAGCACTGAGTGTATTCGGAGTGTTTGTATTCTCAGGTTTCTGAGACGTCGCACCGAATGCATTCACTCCCAATTTCGCGTTGACCATTGTCATGTAAAGCTCCTTCTAAGTTTTACTCTGTTTCAGCTTTCGTGCCTGCCGGCACGTCAGCACTGCCGGCGTTACGCTACAAGATTCAGACCGCTGCCTTTACCTTCAACTGCGCGGGCGCTTGATTTCACACCTGCAGAGTCAATCGGTTGCAACGGATCTCTGCGTTTCATGCCATAGCCTTTAACGGCTTGAAAATCAGTCAGAGCTTCGCGGCGACCTTGGTTGCCGAAATTTTCATTGAACTGATTCCAGAACTGACGAGTCTGATCTCTTTGACCTTGACCGTTCATGTTCGTCTGGTTTTGCGCAGCAGTGTCGTTTGTAGCCGCATTCACAGTATCTACTTTAACATTTTCCACTGAGAGTTTGTGAGCAGCAAGACTGTTCTTCAAATCTACTAGACTAGACTCAATCGTCTTTTTCGCCTCTTGAGTATCCGCGGACATCTGAAGATTCACTTTGCCATCTTGAAGCATCACTTTTAGATGAATCGTTCCCATGCCTTCCGGGGTCATCTGAACATTCACCTCACCGCCGCCTTTTTTGATCAAGTATTGAGCTTGATTCATCAACTGCTTAACGGCTGCTTCATTCTCAGTTTGGTTCACAGGCCCTTGCGAAGGAACCGGCGCCATCGGAGCCAGAGGATCAAACTTCAAGCTTTCACCCTTAATCGGTTGCGCCTGAAGGCCTTCCAAGCCCGTCATCGCGGACTTAAACTCAGCAGACTTTGTTGTCAGCTTTGTTTTCTCCGTCTCTTTACCTTCTGCCATTCCTGGCTTCATGAACTGGTTAGAGTCCTGCATCAAGGATTGGCCTTGTTGTTCATTTTGTTGGAACAATTCCTGACCCGCAGCTTTGCCTTGCACAGTCTTGTTCATCACCTCGCCTTGCATCGGCTTCTCTGCAAGAGGAGCTTCCAAGGCTTGAGAGAACTCTTCTGTCAACTCTACGGAATCTTCAGCACCCATTTCCGCGGCTTCACCAGCTGCGGACGGAGTTGCCGCCGCTTGCTTGGCTGCTAAAGCAGCAAGTAAGGCCGGAGACATAGTCTCGCTCATTTGACCCTTCAAATGAGGAGGCATCTCAGGAAGAGTTACCTGTGATTGCACCGGCATCTCAACTTGTTCCATAGCTTCCGGAGCATCCACTGAATCATCCATCATCATACGCTGAGCAAGATTGCCATCTAACGTCGGCATTGCCGGCGAGGCCATCTGCGGCTCACTCTTCATCCAAAACTTTTTATTTAGGTTGTCGATAGCCGAACCTAACATGTTCTGTTTGTCTTGAGCGGCTGCCATGCGCATTTGAATATTTTGAGCAGACATACCGAGCCCAGCACTCATTTCTGGCGCTGGTTTAGGAGTCTGTGGCACTTGTTGTAACTGAGTCAGCAATGACGCATACATCGCTTGCGCTTTTTCAGCGTCAACGTCGTCTAAGTCTAACTTCTCAATCACAGCTTGCGCCGTAACTTCTGGGGATTGTGTAAGTTGGCTGTCGTCCAGCTGGGCCATCGCTTCCACAAGTCGTGTGGGAGGGATATCAAATTCACTCTCGAATGAGTCCATGAATTCTTTGATTGCCTTCTGTCTCGTCGCCGCCTTCTTCACTTTCCCATCTGTAGTGTCGACCTTGCGTTCGGCTTTTCGTTCGTCAGGAGCTTGTGTTTTAGCTTCCTGCTTAGAAGATTCCTTTGTTTCTTTCGGGCTATTCAGGGTTATTTTGTCCTGCAATGCCTTTCCGAATGAAGAATCGGAGCCAGAACCCTTGAAGTCTTTCTCGAGAGCCTTGTCAGGCTGTTGAGACTTCAATTCGGTCGCACCCACCATTGGGGGGCCGACTATGTTTAACAAAACTTTTCCTCCTTCGCTAAAGCTACGGCGGACAGGCCTCCGTAGCTGAGTTTACATCTATCGCTGCAGCTTGCGCGCTTATCGGCTTTCGCCGACTATCTAGCGCTTGCTGGAGTTCTTTTATAACCAGCGTATTTCTCAGAGATCGTCTGAGCTTTTTCTGGTTTCAATAAGTTCATAATATCAGCAGCATTTTTCTTTTTCATACGACCAAGTATCTCGACAACTAAATCCTCGTCCATTGTCTCAAAGACTTTAGCCGCCTGTGGCGCCTTCATATTAGAGTACATCTGTACCAAGGTATCGATTTTCTGGTCATCAGCCTTGACCCGGTCTTCAAGAATACTAGAAATCTTTCCACGCATGTCTTCAAGATCCTTCAAGCGTTTATCAAGCTCCACTTTCTGCGCTTGAAGCTCTGTTTCTTGGCGATTGAGTTCTTCTTCACGAGCATCAAGTTCTTTTTTTCGATCATTTAGTTTCGTTAAATGATCTAACTCATCAGCACTTATCACTGCGGATTTTGCCTCGACCGAAGCTTCTGCAGTGGCATCCTTAGCTGCCGCCTGTTTGGATTCGCTCACCGCTTTGGCTGGCGAGCTTTCCGCCGCCGCTTCACCGGTCATGGTGATTTCCACACGTTTAACGATACGCTCTACTTCTTCATGATTTTGAAAGCCCCATACGGCAACCATCAATCCGATGAACGAAACGCCTATCATTTTCCAAGGAACAGAAGCTTTCTTTTTACGTTTTTTAGGAGCTTGCATTTTCATGCGACGACGAATTTGTTGTTCGATGTCTTCAGATGCAAGATCCAAATGCAATCGGGGCGATGTTGGGCTCTTGGTAAACTTCACACCACCCGAGTTTTGATCGGCTACTTTTCTTGCATTTTTAAAGAACTGATCGTATCCGCTTTTCATCGACTCAAGATTCCTTCACAGATTTAAAACGCAGGATCGCCTGCTCATCCATCTCTTTTTGATCTTCGGCAATTCGTCCGGCTTTATATTCCTCGAACTTATTTTCCCGCATCTTCTCCATAATTTTATAGTCTAGAGCGGCTTGTCGCAAAATTTCTCTCTTCGCCTCGACCAATTTCTCGACCTCTTGAATTCTTTGCACTTGATGGGCAATACGAATCTTTTGCCCTTTTAGAAATTCATGAATTTGCGATAACGCTGGACCTTGGTTCCCCCCAGCCTGCAACAAAGAACCCGTGCGGGCTTGGGCATCTAGGACATCCTGCTGCATCTTATCCATCAGAGCTTGTTGCTCATTAAGCATAACCACAACATCTTGAAAGTCTTTCTGTGCCAAGTTTTCCTTGATCTTACGGTGTTCTAAGACTTTCTGAAGAGGAAATTTAAACTTCAAACTAATCTCCAAATGGCTGATCAAAAAGGTTCATATGCAAAGCGGAGGGCTTCGGCGACGCAATCAGATGGCCTTCGTCACTAGCCATCAGGCATTTATCAAAATTTGCTGCATCATCCGCACGGTCGAATTGAAGTTCGTGGGATCTTCGACCCTTTGTTTTAAGAAGTCGTTCACCTGATCAATCACCTTTACCGCTTTATCGATCTTTGGATTTGATCCTGGTTTATAAGCGCCGATGTTAATCAAATCTTCCGCATCTTTATATACTGCCAAAGTCTCGCGTAACTTTTGAGCCAGCTTCACGTGTTCTGGGGAAGCGACCGCTTTCATGACACGACTTGCACTTTGCATAATATCGACCGCAGGGAAGTGACCACGAGCGGCCAAGGCACGACTAAGCACGATATGACCGTCGACAATGGAACGCACAGAATCCCCAATTGGATCGTTCATGTCATCACCCTCTACAAGAGTGGTGTAAAAACCCGTGATACTGCCTTCGCCTTCGAAACTACCTGCTCGTTCAAGAAGCTTCGGCAATGTTGCGAAGACACTTGGCGTATAACCTTTTTGAGATGGCGGCTCTCCGGTACTAAGACCGATTTCACGTTGGGCCATCGCAAAACGAGTTACTGAATCCATCATCAAAAGAACGTTTTTACCCTGAGCACAGAAGTATTCCGCCATCGCCGTCGCCACATAGGCGCCCCGCATACGCAACAAAGGACTTTGATCACTTGTCACACAAACTACAACGGATCTCGCCATGCCTTCAGGACCCAAATCATGTTCGATAAACTCACGGACCTCACGGCCCCGCTCACCGATCATCGCTATCACATTCACGTCGGCATTGGTATTACGAGCCATCATCCCCAAAAGGACCGACTTACCCACGCCCGAACCCGCCATAATAGCGACACGCTGACCCAGGCCGGCGGTTAATGCCCCATTAATAGATCGAATTCCTAAATCAATAGGTTCGCGAATAGGCCTACGAGCCAGAGGATTGCGAACTTCGCTGTATAAGGCGACTTCACGGAAGTTTTCGATTTCGCCTTTGTCATCCAAAGGACGACCCAATCCATCGACCACACGACCTAGTAACTCGTCGCCGGCACGGACCGTGGCAATTTGACGGGAAAGAGTAATCTTAGATCCTAAAGCGACGCCTCTCATATCATTAAGAGCCATCATCAAGACGTGCTTGTCTTTAAAGCCGACCACTTCCGCTAAAAATGATTTATCAAGCCCTGTTGGATTGATCTGAACGATACTGCCAACGCTTGCGCCCGGAAGGTACCCCTTAATAAGCATCCCGTTTACCTCTGTCACTTTTCCGCTATCGCGGGTTAAGTGAATAGAGCTTACAAGGTCCGAGTACTTATCCAGGTTGATTTCAGCATCACTCATTAGCCAGCAATCCTGTCTTTTACCTTAGGTGTATTTTCAGAAAGAACTGTCCACAATTGTTCAATACGTTGTTCAATGCGAGCATCGACTTCACCATAGTTCGTCTCTACGATACAGCCACCAGCTGTAATATCAGCGTTGGGTTCGAAACGGATTTTTTTGGTAAATTCAAAGTCACGTCCTGTTTCTTTTTTAAGTTCTTCAAGGAACTCAAACTGATCCTGGGACACATGAACCGTGATGTTTTCTTCATCTTGGGCCAAGCCCACAGCATCGCGCAAAATATCCACCATCGCTTCTTTATTGGTTTGAAGCTCTGTTTTTGCTAGGCGGGCAGCCATTTGAAATGCCAATTTAACTAAATGGGCTTCATTGAAGGCGCCCATTTCTTTTTTCATATCTTTAACGGCTAAAAGCAGCTGATCCAAACCTTCCATGCGATTTGCGATCTCTGCGGAAACTTTTTCGAATGCCTCTTTGCGGCCTTCTTCAAGTCCCAGATTATAAGCTTCCTGGTAAGCGCCTTCTTGGATCTCTTTAAGTTTATCCAAAGCTGCCGCTTCGATTTTTTCTTCTTCATTTCCTTGTTCGACTTGATCGATGCCTGTTTGAATACGGATCGCATCGTTCATTCGGAAATCTGAGCCACGATTTTTTTGAGTCAAATAGTTCATGGCTTGCTCAGGAGTTCCTAAGTCAAAACGCATTGGTACAAACTCAAGGACCGTTTTATCAGCCACTTCTTTGCTAAGGACCGCTTTTGTGTGGGCCCCAGGGCCCCTTTTACTAGA
>JBJTMR010000244.1:0-17844 GCA_046070625.1 Bdellovibrio sp.
CAGAGATGTATAGCGAAGAACATTGTAGTCGCCGAGCGCTAAGTCGACACGACGTTCGCTAAGGGCTTTGATCATACGATCTGCAACGTCAGCGCCTTCGATTTTTACAGACTTCTTAAATTCTTCAGGATCCAGATTTAGGTCACTTTCTTGACCTAGTTTTGCAAAGGCGGCGAGCTGTTTCACGGCCCATTTCTCCACAAAATTGGGCTGAATCAATATCGGTCAGGCGTTTGTTTTTTATGTTTTCGATGAATTCAGGATCCCCGTCGACGGACGCGTGATTGATTTCACGACTACGAATTTGCGATTTTGATTGCGAAGGGCATCGAAGAATCCATCACACGACTGATAACGGCAGAAACAATCGGGTATTCGAAAATGACAATCTTTAGTTCCTGATTCTTGGGAAATAAACTGGCGATATAGGTGCCGTTATCCCAGCCGGCCTGATAGTTGTCGCTGGCAACATAAGACGCTATTTTTCCGTGTAGGATAAATTGATCGAAGGTAAACACCGGAATATTCTGTGCGTTAGCTTCTTGCAGGGCTTTAGATGGAATGGAGATATCCGTGGGCTGGATAATCAAAGCATCGGGCTTAAGGCGAAAAACTCCATCCAATTGAGTCAATTGATTGATCACCCCTTGTCGACCTTCGACAGCAACGTGGGGGACCAGTTCAATCTTGTCGGTGGCTGTTTTGTTGTACTTCTGAATTTCTTCTTCAAGCCCTTTTCTCATGGCGACCTGGGCTTCGATCTTTGAACTCCAATAGAAAACCGGAACGGTCCATTTTTTTGCTGAGGCCGCTGAACTCGTTAGCAAGAGTAACAAAAGAAGCTTCATTCCTAGGTTTTTCACTTGGAAAAATTGTATCTGAGGGCCCAGGAGCGACTAACAAAAATACTATTATAATTTGTGCGTGATCTCTGGAAGTTGAGAGAGGGGACTGGTCCTAAGGAGTACTTCTGATTGGTTTGCTGCGTCAAAATATCCAGGAGGCGGACCTAAATATCTGCATTGACTCTGGTTTTTATTGTCCCTAGACTTGTTTCTGAAACTGTTATTAGCACCCAATGTAATTTCCGCTTAAGAGAGATTCTGCATGAGTTTTTTTGACAAAGTACAAGATTATTTTTCGAACGATATCGCAATCGATTTGGGCACGGCCAACACTCTCGTTTATGTAAAAGGTCGCGGCATCATTTTGGACGAACCTTCTGTGGTAGCAGTCCAAAAGAATTATCGTGGAATGCAAAATCGTGTTCTTGCCGTAGGTAAAGAAGCGAAAGATATGTTGGGTCGTACACCTGGATCTATCGTTGCGATTCGTCCAATCAAAGACGGCGTTATCGCTGACTTTGAGGTGACTCAATCTATGTTGAAGTATTTCATCGGTAAATCTTTGGGTGAAAAGAAATCTTTCATCCGCCCTCGTATTATCATCTGCGTTCCTTACGGAATTACTCAGGTTGAAAAGCGCGCGGTAAAAGAAGCTGCGCAATCAGCGGGTGCTCGTGAAGTCTATTTGATCGAGGAACCAATGGCAGCGGCAATCGGTGCCGGTCTTCCGATCACTGAACCATCAGGCAACATGGTTGTCGATATGGGTGGTGGGACAACAGGTGTCGCCGTGATTTCTTTGGGTGGTATCGTTTACTGTAAATCTATTAAGGTAGCAGGCGATAAGTTTGATGAAGCGATCGTGAACTACGTTCGTCGTCAGTTCAACTTGTTGATCGGCGAAAGAACTGCAGAAAATATTAAAATCCAAATCGGTAATGCTTATCCATTCGAAGAAGAAAAAACGATGGAAATCAAAGGCCGTGACCTTGTTGCCGGTGCTCCAAAAACTATCGAGATCACAAGCTCTCAAGTAAACGACGCATTGATGGATCCTCTTTCTGAGGTCGTTGATGCTGTTCGTACAGCTCTTGAAAAGACCCCTCCTGAATTGGCTTCTGATATCGTAGATAATGGAATCGTTCTTACGGGTGGCGGAGCATTGCTAGCGAATCTAGATGTTCTTTTGCGTGAGAGAACTGGACTCCCTGTTTCGATCGCAGAAGATCCATTAAGCTGTGTTGTTATGGGTTCTGGTAAAGTTCTAGACCAGCTTGACCTTCTCAGACAGCTAACTGTCGACTAAGATAGGAAGACATGACCGAAGCTGACATTCAATCGATCGCGCTGTTCTTCTACTTTGCTTTATTAGATGACAAAAAGGCGATCGAGGCTTCGACTCAAGCACTGGTCCTTTGTCGAGATAAACAAAAACGCAACCCAGGACTTTCTAGTTCGGTTGCGGTTGTCGTCGCCACTAAAGTTGTGTGGGGGCGTTTCAAAGCTCGCGTGATTCGCGGGCGTCCAAATACTTCTGTTGAATCCGGTTGGCTTATTCCTGAGGGCATTGATTTTGGACCTTGGCGTGAGTTTCAAAAGACGGCCTCGGAAGACGAGCTGTTAACTGTAATCTGGTCAAAAATTTTGAAAATTAACGATAACGACATTTCCGAAGGCCTGGGCATCACTCAAGGGACGATTCGCTATCGTCTGGGGAGAGCTTTGCGCAAACTCGGAACAATGACCCAAGGTGTGGGCAAGTTAAAGCATGGCACAACAGGAAAATAAAATTGCCCTATCTAAAAAAAATAAAAGGGAGATGTCTCCCTTTATTGGCCATGAGCTTTTGTATGACTATCTCAGTGGTATTTTAGATGACGAAAGAAAAACGGCTGTTGAAGATCACGTGAAGTATTCTCGTGATGCGCAGTTGGATTTGAACAAAATCCAAAATGGCGAGAAGTATGCGAACCTTCTTTCCGGCACGGTCGTTTCTCAACCAATTATCGATCAAATAAATATGCCATCAACTTACTTAACCGTTTTGATGCAAAAGTCCTACTTCGAAAGATGGCCTCAGGGTTTGAAGTGGGGATTGGAAGCCTTGGTCGTTGTCGCAGTTATTGTGGTCTTGTTGACCGTAGCTCCTTGGCAAAAGGTTCTTCAGATGAGCCTTAACAATGGCTCAAAAGAAGTTGTTTTAGCAGAAGTAGAAAAGCAGCAGACCGCTCGCCAATCTGAAAAAGAGAACCCTCAATTTGTCGATGAAGAACCAAAAACTGCGAAGCCTTTGCAAACTCCTGTTGCAGCGGTAGCCTCTCCAGTAGCAGTAGCCACAGTGGCGAAAACTCCGGTTAAAGCGACTCCAACGCCGACGCCAGTTGCCGCTTCGAAGCCGGAGCTAAAGCATGAAGAAGACAAACTGGCAACGGACACGACCCCGGCAACTGGTGGGGGTTTCCTGTATCGTGGCGAATTGGCTGTAACTAATTTGTCCGTCGTTGGTCCTAAGATCACCGAGAAGATCAAAGAACTTGGCGGTCGAAAGGCCGGTGGCGTAGAGTTGGGATGGCAAAAATCTCCGACATCAACGTATTATCACTTCACTTTTCCTGAGGCAAAATACCAAGAGCTTTCAAATTTTTTGGGAAGTTACGGTAAGGCTCATCTTAGCAAGGAAAAACATCCCCGTGTGATGCCTGACGGAATTATTCGTCTGATCCTCACGGTGGATGAAGATAAAAAGTGAAAACCTTAAGAAGGAAACCAAAAAGATCTCTTCGTACGATTTTGATCGTATGGTTTGTTCTTTTTTCGGTCGTACCTTTGGCCTTCGTTACAATCTACTCTATGGTGAAGTATGAGAAGGCCATCAATTACGAGCTGACTCAGCGTCTAAGTGGTAACGCCCGCGAGGTCGAAATCATTCTTAACGACTATAAGACGAACTTACAACAACGTCGCGATCGATATTTACGTGATCCAAGCCTGATCTATCACTTAACTGTGGGAGACGGGGGAACAATTCGTAATGTTGTAACTCCGTGGGTGCGCACAGATGCAGTGAACAGCCTCACTTTGTTTGATCGTGAAGGCCGTATGTTGGCTTCGGTTTTCAAAGATGAAAAAAACAACGTGCGCAGTTTTGTTCCTGTTCAAGATGCTGTTTTTTTGTCGGCAAAATACATGGCGCAGGTGAAAGACGAAAATGAAATTGGTATTGCTGAGCATGGTGAAAATCAAAAGATGAATCTGATCCTGATTTCTCAGGTCAAAGGACCGAATGGTCGGTTGATCGGGTATATGGAACAAGTCATTGATCTGAATCGCGGCTTCCTTACTAAAATCAAAAACCGTCTGAAGCTTGAGCTGATTCTTCTTAAAGATAATGGTGATATGGTGGCAGCCAGTCATCCGGATTTCTACCTTTATAAAAAAGAATTTTTTAGAACGTATTTTCACCCTGGAACAGATCGCTTCTTTGACCTCAACGTTCGTGGCGCTCCCTATGGATTTATTGTTTATCCAATTGATTGGGGCATTACGAAGTTTTACATGGCCCTTGGGGCGTCCAAGCAAGAGTCTGAAGCAGTTCTTCGCAATGTGAACATCGCATTCGTAACTGTGGTGGGTGCTGTCGTTGTGTTATTGATTTTGACTATTCTCGTTACCTCAAGTTGGGTCTTAAAACCACTTTATGACCTCGTGGATGCCTTGCAATCATTTGAATCTCAAGAGCAGGCTGTGACGATTCCGGTTAAAAACGACACGGAAGTGGGGCTGCTGACAGAGAGCTTCAATGAAATGAGCAAAAAGATTTGGACGGCTCGATCTGATCTGCGCAAAAAGATCACAGAGCTTGAGCAAGCCAATAGAGAACTTAAAGATACACAAACTAAACTTGTGCACTCTGCAAAGATGGTCAGCCTTGGTCAATTAGTGGCGGGTGTGGCGCATGAGCTGAATAATCCAATTGGATTTATTTACAGCAACATGACCCATCTCAAGGACTATTCAGAGAAACTTATTCAGCTTGTGAATGTAGCAGAGAAAGATCCGAAAGACCTGGCTTCGAAAAAAGAAGAACTTGAGTTTGATTATATTGTGAAAGATCTGCCGAAGCTTGTGACCTCTTGTCAGGATGGCGCTCGTCGTACCAGAGATATCGTCTTGGGTTTGCGTAACTTTTCTCGTTTGGAAGAAGCGAAGCTTCAAGAAATCGATGTACATCAAAGTTTGGATACGACTTTGAATTTGCTGCAAGGTGAAATTAAAAATCGTATTGAGGTTCACAGACATTATGAACCAACACCTTTGGTGCATTGTTACGCAAGCCAAATCAATCAGGTGTTTATGAACATCCTTTCCAATGCTGTTCAGGCGATCGAAGGGAATGGAAGTGTTTGGATTTCTACAACGGTATTGAAAGAATATCGTGGCTCCCGTGAAAACCGCAGTGGTTGGGTGCAAGTCTCAATTCAAGACAGCGGAAAAGGAATGTCCTCCGAAACTCAGGATAAGATTTTCGACCCATTCTTTACGACTAAAGGAGTTGGGCAGGGAACTGGTTTAGGCTTGAGCATTTCCTATGGGATCATTCAGAATCACGGCGGTGAAATCCAAGTCCGCTCGCAAGTGGGCGTAGGCACTGAATTTATTGTCATTATCCCGGTTTATCCTCCCGTTCAGGAAAAGAATACTCAACTTATGTCCTAAAGCTTTGGTCTAGCTCCACCGATCATTATAACGATGATCATTCGTAGTGCCGTTTTTTTAGCAGCATTATTGTTTTCCAAGTGGGCTTTTGCCGGAAGTGCAGGCCTGCAATTGGTAGCTAAAGTTCCGGTGCGCGCAAATGTGGAAATCACTCAAAACCCAATCACCAAAGAGCTTTCCGTCGTTAACCGGGGATCTGCTTCTGTGAAGGTCCAGACTTTGAAGCGTCAGCCAGCCTCTCTGGTCACTGTTATTGCTCCATAAAGATTGCGGCTTTATTCTGAGTACATGACTAAATATGCGATTCTCATTGGTGTGTTACTGTCTTCCCTTCAATCCTTTGCTTTTCGCCTTGATCCCATGGTCGTCCATTTTGCACCTAAGGGAAAAGGGGCCACTCAAGTTTTAAAGCTGGATAATCCGACAGGCGACAAAATTCCGGTGCAAATTGAAGTTGTTACTCGCAACGAAAAATCCGGCACTGAAAAACGGGAAAAAACCAACGAGTTTACAGTCTATCCCGAACAGGTTGTGTTACTTCCTCACGAAAAGCGCAATGTACGCATTACTTTTTCTGGAGAAGTTGGTAACGAAGAAAAATCCTATCGCATCATCGCCTCTCAGCTTCCAATAGAGTTGAAGGAAACCAATGCCAAATCGAAAAAGGCAGCGGGTGCCAATGTCACCTTTATGCTTCAGTATGTGGCTTCGGCTTATGTGACTCCTGAAGGGGTGTCTGCTGACGTTAAAGTGAAAGATGTTAAACTGCTTTCACCAAAATCACTGTCTGTTGTTGTCTACAATGAAGGAACGGCTCATCGCCTTCTTTATGTGAAAACTTTCAAAATACTAGAGAAGAGCAAAATGGTTGCGGAAATCAAAAAGCCCGAAGGTATTGAAGGAGTGAATTTTCTGGCCAAGTCCCAAAAGACTGTCGTGCTCTCTCTTGATAAGCCTTTGAAGGGAACTGAATATACTGTGGAAATGGAGCTTGCGGAGTCTTCGGATTGAAGATTTTAATCGTTCTTTTATTCTGCGCCTTTACCCCCTGGGTTTTTGGCGCTGGTGTCCGACCTGATTTGGCGAAGCCTTATTTGGTGGCGCCTGTGGTCGTCGATGGACGAACCTTAGCAGAAGTGTGGGTTTTCCCCCGAGATATCAACAAAGATTTCATGGTGGAGTCGGTCTCCATCCTAGAGTCGCTGCGACCGGTTCTAAAAGAACAAAACTTCAAGATCCTAGAAGCCTTAGTCCGTAAGGAAAAAGTGCTGAGCCTTGCAAATATCGAAGCCTCGGGACTTAAGCCATTTTGGAATGAAGCCAATCTGGAATTGCATATTGCGATTCCCTTGAACTACCGCAAAGCTCAGGATCTCAGCCTGACTTATGTGGAAGTTGACGAAAACAAGTACTACCGGCCCGACAGACAAAGTGGCTACTTAAATCTTCGTGTCAGTCAGCCTTATCAGTACGGAGAAGGGGCGCCGGATAACTCCCATTTACCATTGGTGGGCCGAGCTGATCTCGTTGAAAACATAAACGGTTTTGTTTTGGAAACGGGGGCGGAGTTTCAAGAACAAGCAGAAGCGATGTGGACCCGTCAAGACACACGCATTCGTAAAGACGACGAAGAAAAAATGATTCGGTATACCCTGGGTGATCTGACGGCGTTTGCGCGTGGTTTTCAGGTTGCGCCATCTTTGGGTGGAGCGTCCCTGACTCGTGAGTTTTCTATTCAACCCTATAGAACCTTGAAACCAGTCAGTCGTTCTGAAATTGAAATCAAAAGACCCTCAGTTATTGATGTTTATGTAAATGGTTTATTGACCAGTCAGCAGCGCGTGCCACCAGGAAGATTTAATATTCGTGATTTTCCGATCCCCGCTGGATTAAGTGATGTTAAGATCAAAGTCCGCGATGATCTTGGCCAAGAAGAGTCTTATGATTTTTCCCTGCTGTTTGAAAATTCAATTCTGACAGAAGGTGTGCAAGAATTTTCTTACAACGTGGGTGTACCTTGGAGACCAGACAATAGCGGTGATCGCACCTATCTCAATCAGGGAGCTTTTTCGAGTTTGTATCATCGCTGGGGCTATTCTGACCATGTAACTCTGGGTCTGAACTTTCAAAACTATTTCGATAAGACAATGCCTGGGTTTGAGTATTCACAAATTGCGGCTTGGGGTTTGACCTCTCTAGATACTGCTTACTCTACCAACAATGGTTTTGGGGGATGGGGCAATCGTCTTACTTATCGTTCCTTGGATCGTATGTATGGTCGCAATGTTCCATTTGTTGTGGCTGCTGAATTTCAAGTGCGAGACCCGAATTTCCAGCCCCCGCTGGTGACAGATATCATCAACAACACCTTGCTTCGCCGCTATGACGTGCAAGTTTCTTCTGCCTTTGGATTTGGATCTGTTTTTGGCGTGGGTGGAAGTTATGAAGCAGTTCCCACAGGATCATCAGATCGACGCTTTTATCGTATGAACTTAAGTATTCCATTTAACTCTTCAAATCGGATCGAGTTGTCGGTGGTGCGTGAAGCTTCGGATCGCAATGAAGACCGTGGCTTAATTTCTTATTTCTGGGCGGAATCCCAAGGGCACCACAGTGTTAGTGCCTATCATGAAACACTTACCAAGGGCACCACGGTCGCCGTTTCAAAAAACAATCAATACAACTATGATGACTGGCGTGGGACAGCCTCCATTCAACAAACGGGTGATAATACTACCGCTTCTGTGTACGGTGAATATCTAACTCAACCAGCCGCTTATCGTTTGGATCAATATACGAATATCGTGAATGGAAAGTCTCTGAATACGACGACACTTGGGGTTTCGACAGGTTTTGCTTGGGTCGCAGATCGTGGCGCTTTGACTCAGCCAATTACTGACAGCTTTGTTTTGATTGATGCGGGTCGTGTTCCAAGAGATCAAGAGCTTCTTATTAACCCGGTGGGTGTAAAAGGTGAGGCTCAGTTAGGTCCAAGATCAACGACAGTTTTGAAGGATCGAACTTCTTATTATCGTTACCTTGTGAATATTGATTCCACGTCTTTAGGGGCAGGATATCTAATGGATAAAGAATACTATGGTGTGATGCCGACATACAAAAGCGGCATTCTGATTGATCTACAAATTCAGCGCAAGATCATGGTCAAAGGCAGACTTAAAATGCAAAATGGAACGGCGTTGTCATTGGTGGCTGGTGATATCCTGAACGCTCAAGGACAACTCGTTGATAACACGTTCTTTACAAATCGTTCAGGTGAATTCGTTATCGAAGGTTTAGCACCTGGAGAGTATACGATTATCACCGATCGCAAGGACTTGAATTCTTTGCGTCTGGTGGTGAAAGATGATCTGAAAAATTCCATTCACGTGGGTGATTTAGTCGTGACGAAGGAGAAAAAATGATCGAAAGAATCTTTTCGTTGATTGTGATTCTAGTCGCGCAAAATGCATTTGCTGTCAATAATGAATGCCACAATATGCAATTGCAGGCTGCCCAGACGGCTTTTGATCTTACGAGCAATACCAATATTTCGTCAAATCTCATTGTCAAAGCAGATACGCGCTCAGCGGGATGCAATTTCTTTGTGACATTTGATTATGGCAGTTCCGCAAATTACTCTTCGCGATCCTTAAATTACGGAATATCGGCATGGCCATTTCAAATATTCAAGGATACTGGTAACACCCTGGTTCTAAAAAACTTTCCACAGGTGAATGACAGCAGTGATGTTCTGGCTGGAAGCCTACCAGACAAAGAAGGGAATGATACGCAAAGGGCGGTTCCCTTTTATGTGAACGTGGATATGTCATCTCCTTGGAAAAGCAATGGAACATATTCGGAGTGGATCACGGCAACTCTTTATAAAGGAACAATTTCAAATTATCAGTTCGTTCAATCTGTTGTGTTAGCTTTCTATTTTAATGCTCCAAAACGAACTGATATTTCAGTCGTGCCAACGGGGGGATCATTTAGTTTAGCGGACACAGTTGAAACTTTAGATTTTGGGACCCTATCGACGGGGACTGCGCGTAGTTGTGATATTATTGTAAAGTATAATGCAGGTTATGTGCTTTACGCGTCTTCTCAGAATAATGGCCGTCTTAAACATGAAACGGCAAACTCCTATATTCCCTATACTGTTAATATAGGGGGAAGTTCTATCAATCTGGGAAGTTCAAGTTCAAATCCTGTTCAGGTAAGACGGGAATTTGGTTCGTCTCCATCTAGCGGAAAGATTTTGCCCGCGACGATTACGATTGGTAATTATGCCCAAGAGCAGGCAGGTATTTTCAATGATGTGATCACATTGACGGTGCAATCTGCGGAATAAAAAAAGCCTTCTCCGCCAGAGAAGGCTTTCTGTAAGAAAAATATATAATCTTACTATTTAGCAGTGATCGTGAAAGTAACCGTATCTTTGTACGTACCTTCAAGAGCATTGCTATTGCCCGTAATTTTTAAACCAACAGCTTTGGGAGTCGTTGTTTTTTGAGTCAACGAAGAGATGTCTGTGACTGTTTGGTTAGAAGTCAGAGACTTTTCCTCAGAGCCATAAAGCAAAGAATATGAAATAGAGGCCGCATCAGGTGCTGATGAATCATCCATAGTTAATTTGCCTGAATGAGCTGAGCTTGCGGTCACAGTATATCCGGCTTTGCGGTTCGAGGTTTCAAACACATATGCAATATTGCTTACGGTATTTGTTCCGGCGGTTGTGAGTTTAGTAGAATCAATAGTATAGGTTGAATCCGTGGCCCCCGTTTCTGCGTTGGTGGAAGCGATCGTAATATAAGTAGAAGCTGGTACACTGCCAGTCAGTTTGAGGGTTGCTTGGGTTGCGGCAAAGGCGGGGGCAGCAATTGCGACAGTCAGAATTGAGGCTACTAGAGTTGTGATCTTTTTCATGACATGGTTCCTTTCGAGGAGGGTGGTGATTGCGCAAAGCTAATATTCACGTCTTATGCCGCTTCATTCGCGTGACTTGGAGTGAATATATAGATTGTGACAGCTGGTGGAGTGGTAAAAGGTTAGTCAAAAGACAAAAAAATCCTGACATGTAATTATGAGCAAACCTTAAGTCCTGTAGGAATGCTTTAACCGTCAAAATGTCTCGTCATCTCAAGGTATGAGCTAATTTGCCGATAATATAAGGGATGGCCGAAAAGTCTCAAAACGATCACAGCAAGTTGTTCGCCGTACTCCTATTCGTAGGGGCGGGGACGCTTATTCTGATGTCAATGGGACCAGAACAGACTCGCAAGGGATCTGTTGCTCCGGCAGCAGTCAAAACTGAAAAATTCGAAAAATCCGTCAATAAGCATTTGATGTATACGAACGAAAAGATGGATTTGCAGCGTCGTCGTATGGAAATTGAAAATGCCCGGTTGGCAGCAGACTTCAATTCCACCAAGTCACAGGCCACTTATCAGCCACAGACATCAGGTGTTGATTTATCAACGGATTCACGGGCTGCGGAAGTGGCGAATGAGCTCGGACGTGGCGTACGTCGCGAAGAGGAAGCTTTATCTCCTCACGATGTTATTCAAAAGGAACTTTTCAATTCTGAACAAAACGCAGAGTACACGCAGGCGTATAAAGAAGAGTACGCGCGCCAGTTTGTGGAAAATGCCAGACGTGGTGGCTATAAAGTTATTTTAGATGATCAGTACCGAGTAAAGCAGGTCATTCCTATCCGCAATCCAAGTGATGCCAGTGGAAGCAATATCCAGCTCTTTGGTACCGGCGGCGAACTTATTCAGTAATATCTTTCTTGTCTGAATTTCTTGTTCCAAGTGATGAAATATCCATTGTCGGCCATACTGAAGTACTTCTCTGTCGTGAAAATCACATGATCAATGAGTGGTATCTGAAAAATCTTAGCACACGAATGCATTTTCTTTGTCATAACTAAGTCTTGCTCTGAGGGCATGACTTCTTGGCTGGGGTGGTTGTGCGCAAGAATGAAGGAAGTGGCATTTAGCTTGATTAGAAACCTGAAGACATCCCGAGGGTGACTAAAGCATTGATCTGCTGTCCCGCGAAAAATCATTTCCATTCCCAAGACCTGCAATTGCGGTCCGAGGGCAATGACCCAGAGCTCCTCGGAAAAGGGGTTAGCATTGTTTTTTAGCGAATCAAAAGCTTGGAGACTGGATGTGACTTCGTTCATGATATTAAGGAGATAAGCAAATGGCATGACCCGTCTAGATCAATTTGAGGACTTCCCTGGTTCGGGATTAGGACACCCGTCTTGATCGCAAGAGGGTATGACTTGCACCTCGTTGGCACCCGGCATAGACTTCTAGGGGTATAAGGAAGGTAACTATGAATAAGAATCTGATTCTTAGCGCTTTGACAGTATCAATGTTGGCTCTCGCAAGCTGTGGACCGAAGGCTTTTACTAAAGGTGATTACGACAACGTTGAAAGAGAAAATCTTCTTAATGATCAGTGGTCAGAAACAGATATGCAAAAAGCTGTTCATGATCTAGTAGCGAGCGCCTTGCAAACTCCTGCGATCACTCAAGCTAAAAAAACGCCAGTTGTGATGGTGACTAATTTGCAAAATAAAACCAGCGAACACATCGACACTCAAAGCATCATGGACATGGTCCGCGTTGAATTGATGAAAACTGGTAAAGTAGCTTTTATTGATAAAGAAGCTCGCCAAGATATCTCTGATGAATACAATTACCAAAATTCTGGAATGACGAGCGCTGAAACAAAAAAAGGCCCAGGCGGTCAAATTGGCGCGGACTTTATCGTGAATGGTCGTTTGGATTCAATCGTTCAAGAAGTTGGTAAAGATAAATCAGTCTATTACAAACTGACTTTGAACATGACGAACCTTAAAACCAGCATGATCACTTGGTCAGATCAAAAACAAATTCGTAAAGTATTTAAGAAGAAATCAATCGGTCTTTAATAATGAATACACACTTGAAAAGACTCACGCCCGTCGTGGGTCTTTTTTTTACTCTAAGTCTTTCTGCCTGCGCCACTTATCAAAATAAGGTGCAGACGGCTCGTAATGCATTAGCTCATCATAATTATGATGAAGCCTTAAAAGTCTTAGAACCCTTAGCTGCAAAGGAAGACGGGGATCAGCTCGTTTACTTGTTGGACACCGGTGTGGCCTATCAGGTCGCAGGAAAAATTAAAGAAAGTAACAGTACTTTTTTAAAAGCCGATCGCTTATCTGAACTCGTGGATTATCAATCCGTATCGCGAGTCACCGGATCTTTGGTGTTGAACGAGGAAATGGTTCAATATAAAGGCGATACTTTTGAGAAAATTTTTATCAATGCCTACTTGGCAATGAATTACCTAGAGATCGGCCAGCTTGATGAAGCCTTGGTGGAAGCTCGTCGTATTAATGAAAAATACACGAAGTATCGCCAGGAAGAAAAACAGAAGTTTGAGCTCAATCCCTTCAGTAAATATTTATCGGCTTTAATTTGGGAAGCCAGCCGTAGTTATGATGATACTTATATAGCTTACGCAGAGGCATATAAGTTAGACCCAACGATACCTGGTATTGATCAAGATCTGATTCGTTCGGCTAAACTTGCTCGTCGAATGGATACCTATCAAGATTGGAAAAAGAAATTTCCCGGCGTGAAGGAAGATCCCAACTGGTACAACAAATCTATGGGTGAGTTGGTGGTGATCTATCAACAGGGTTGGGGTCCTCGCAAAGTAACAAGTTCTAATGAATATCGGCTGCCCACATTGCGTCCGGTATCAAGTGAAACTCAACAAGCACGATTGGTCATCGATGGGCTTTCACCAGTGATGAGTCACCCCATTTATAATGTTGAACATGCCGCAATCCAAACCCTGAACGAAGATTATGGAATCCTTGTCGCGAAACGCGTGGCAGGTCTTGCTTCTAAGGCTGTAGTGGCAGATCAACTTCGTCAGAAAAATAGATTACTTGGTGACTTGACCTTTTTAGCGCTGAACTTGGCAGATCGAGCTGATTTGCGCCAATGGTCAACACTGCCCCAAACAATTCAATTGATCCGTGTGCCTTTGGCGGCGGGGAAATATCAGTTTAGTCTTGATGGTTTGAATTCAATGGGTGCCGCGACCGGTGAAAAGCTTGATAAGCAAACTATCGAAATTAAAGCTGGCCAGAAAAAGTTTATCGTTTGGCGCTCTCTGAATTAGATCCGCGCCTTTTGTGCAAAAAAAAAGGCCCTGCCTAAGCAGAGCCTCTTTAACCATTCCAACCGAAGTTAGAATTAGTTGTTCAAACCAAGAGAGATTCCTGGAAGATTCGGAGTTTCTTCGTCTTGTTGAAGACCTGGAAGAACAGTCGCTTTTTCAGCAGCTACTTTAGCAGTAGTGTCTGTGTTGTAGCGAGTTGCAGCAGAAGCAACGCGGTTTTCCAAGTTTTGTTTAACGCTGTCTGTAGATGCATTTTCAACAACTGTGTTTACTTGTTGTTTAGTCATGTAATCTTGAGGGAAAGCGCCAAGTTTAGCCAAGTAGCCAGAAATGCTACCGTTGCCATTTTGGATGATTTCGCGAAGTGTGAAAAGAGGAGCGTATTGAGATGCTTTCTTTTCTGCTTCGAAAATGATCTGAGTCAAAGTTGCCGCAGTGATGTCATTTTTAGATTTGTTGTCGATAACCATCACTTCTTCGTTAGTGCGAATCATTTTAGCGATGTCGTCCAACGTCACGTAGCAGCTTTGCTGAGTGTCGTAAAGTTTGCGGTTTTGATAACGCTTGATGATCTTAACTTTAGAATTTGGCTTAGATGTCATTGTTTCGTTTTGGTTGATCAAAAGTGCCTCCCAATTTGAAATTTTCCCAAAATATCCACGAGATAAGTGCTAAAGTATTCAGCACATCCCCCTGTCGATGGGCGCAACCTATCGCCGCCGCCACCCCTTGTCAAGCGGTCCTCAGATCAAAAGAAAAGACTCTAGGCGTCAGATAAAGTCGTATTGAGGGCCATTTTTCTCACAAACTATAGTTTGTTTTATGAACTTTGTTGGACCTTTGTCTAAAGTTTTCCGAAAAACCGGCCGAAATAACATAGAGGTAGCTAACGTTGCGGGCGGTAATTTAATGAATAGTGAGCAAAAACAAGAGTTTAAATCGTCTGGAGTTCTGACGTTGTTAGGACTCGTGGGCTTTTCATTGAGTATTATTGCCTCCCCTTGGAATCATTCTGCACGAGATATTGATACGGAAGCTGCGCTGCAAAAAGCTGAGGTTGTGGGTTATCAAGTCGTGCAAATTTATCGCGAAGCAGCAAAAAATTCAGGCGTTTCAGTCGCTTCCAGGGGTGGGAGAAATCCAGCTTCGGCGGCTCCCGTGGCTGCTTTAGACGGACTGCGTACGACGGGCACCATGGGAACTGATCCGTGGGGTCAATCTTACCATTACCGCGTATTGTCGGCAGATCAATCCAAGAACATCCGCATTCTTGTTTGGTCATCTGGACCTAATGGCAAAGTCGAAACGATGGATCTTGATAACGAAGACAAGAAAATCACAACTCAACCCAGGTATGACGGCGACGACATCGGGGTTGTCTTGAGTATGTCTCAGAATTAGACGCATCCCTCACTGGACGGGAGTCGTGATGTAGTCGCAACTCATTAAGGAATTTAGAAAATTCACCGAACAGCCTAGTGACCAAGGAGATCCGATGTTTCCATACACTAGGACTGCGATGATAGCCCCTTTACTCCTCTCTCTGACAGGTTGTGCGACATTTACGTCAAACGAATCTGGCTCAGCTCCTTACTATGAGGCTTCATTTAACGATCATAACCGCGCTCCGGCATCTTTGACTCCACAACCCATTTCTACGAAAGACGGTCAGGCCACACTTGATCCGCTCTACATGCGCACTCAGGCAGATTACTATTTCTCTATGGGTGAGGCTTATGCGCTAGAAGGAAACTCCAGCAAGGCCATTGAATCTTTCAAAATGACACTGATCTATGATGCGAACTCACCAGCGGTGAATATGCGTCTGGCTGCGGAATACCTAAAGCAAGGTATGATTTCTGAATCCTTGGCTCAAGCTGAGGAAGCTGTAGTTAAAGATCCGAAAAATCTTGATGGGCATTTGTTACTTGGAGGTTTGTATTCATCCATGAAGCTTTATCCGAAAGCGATGGACCAATATCAAACTGTGATGAAGTTGCAACCGAACAATACAGAAGCGCCACTTTACATTGGAGCATTGTATTCGGAACAG
The DNA here is from genome assembly GCA_046070625.1 of Bdellovibrio sp. Lineage (GTDB taxonomy): Bacteria > Bdellovibrionota > Bdellovibrionia > Bdellovibrionales > Bdellovibrionaceae > Bdellovibrio. The sequence continues at coordinate 15,807 of JBJTMR010000244.1, forward strand.
AAGCAATCCGACAAAGCCGTAAAGTATTTTGAATCTTTGCTTAAGAATCCCGAATATACCACGCCATATCTGGCTCACTATTATATCGGCCGTGTTCGCATGGAGCAGTCTGAGGTGAAATACCAAAAGGCTGCGGAAGAATCTTTTAAAAAAGCGATGAAGTTAAAGCCTGATTTTGCAGACACCGTGTTGTCATTGGGGACTCTTTATACAAAACAAAAAAACGAAGCGAAAGCTTTGACGTTGTATCGCACTTATCAAAAAGAAAATTCTCCTTCGCCGAAAATCGCTGACGTGCTTGCACAAGCGTACATTGAACAAGGTAAGTATGAGTTAGCTTATGAGCAGTTAGAAGTGCTGGAGCAGTACTCCGACGAACCGTTGAATATTAAAATGAAAATGGCGTTGATTTTAATTGAACAAAAACGCTATGAGGTTGCAGTAGATAAGCTTGAGCAAATCCTAAAAGATGCTCCGGATTCAGATAAGATTCGTTTTTATCTAGCCGCTGTTTACGAAGAAACACGTCAAAATGAAAAAGCCGTTCGGGAATTTAAGAAAATTCCATCCACGAGCACTTATTATGGTGAATCCACAGTCCATGCTGCCTACCTTTTGAAAGGTTTGGGTCGATTGGATGAGGCTTTGGAAGTTGTATCGAAAGGCCTAGCGGAAAGAAAAGATCAACCGCAAGTCTACGCCATGTACGCCTCCTTGCTTGATGAAAAGTCCGACTACAAAGGGGCTGCGAAAATTTTGTCACAAGGTCTTGAAAAGTTTCCAGAGAATGCACAGCTGAGATTTTACTACGGTACAATCAATGATCGCATGGGTAATAAAGATATTGTGGTTTCTGAGATGAAAAAAGTTTTGGAACTTGATCCGAACCATGTGCAAGGGATGAACTATCTTGCGTTCACTTGGGCAGAAATGGGACAAAATCTTCCGGATGCTGAAAAGCTGGCTCGTCGTGCGATGGAGTTGGAACCAAAAGATGGTTATGTTTTGGATACACTAGGTTGGATTTTGTACAAGCAAAGCAAGTTCACAGAGTCCGTGAAGTTCTTAGAGGCTGCGCATAAGTATCAAGGGACAGTGAGTGTGATTGCGGAACACTTGGGTGATGCTTACTATAAGCAGTCGATGGTTGAAAAAGCTAAAAAGATGTATCGCAAAGCTGTGGACCTAGAGACTGATAAAAACAAGGTTCAAGAGATCCGTGCAAAAATCACGGCCATTGAAAAGCAAGAGTTGACGCCTCGTTTGCCAGCTTCGGAGGGTTCTCCGGTAGCTGCGGAACAAACGAATAAGTAATTGCAAAATATAAAATTGAAAACAGAAAAGGCGCCTTAAACAGCGCCTTTTTCTTTTGCTTTGAAAGCGTCTCTTTTTCTAAGTTCACTATACAGATAAAAAGAAACGTAGAACATAAACGGCAAAGAGATAATAAATCCAAAGCCACGCATGAATCCCGAAAATAATAAAAGCACGCTGACATAAAATACGCAGGGAAAATAGAGACGCAGATTCTTAACTGCGGCCAAGGCAGATTTATCCAGGGTTCTTGCGATGCCATCGGGGCGCTCTAATTGTAAGTTCAGTCCATGCGTTAAAATAAAATAGAAAAATGCACCTAACATAAAAAGCCCGAGCGCCAAAGGGATCGTTCTCCAGAGTTCTTGAGGTGAATGGAGTAAGCCGAAGGCCGAACCCATTAAGATTCCTGTGGGCATCAGAATGACTGCCGTAATGATCCACGACACCCAGTCCTTTTTCAAGTGAGTGAGATCGCGATCCCAACGACCTTTTTGTAAACGTATATTCGCAAGCTCTTGGAAAATCAAAAGTCCCACGGAAATAAGTAAAGCGCCAATCATGGGAACAATCTGAGAAAAGAAAGTAAAAGCCGTCGCCGCAATTCCTAGTAACAGGCTTTCTTTCCAATTCTTTTTAAATGTCATCAAGGCTTGTGTAAGTGGATGCATGCAACTATGCTAATGGAATGAAAAATCTTTGGCGACAATTAAAATCATTGATG
>JBJTMR010000245.1:0-2723 GCA_046070625.1 Bdellovibrio sp.
AATATTATGGAAGACTTCTTGGCTCGGATTTTCAAGCCTATGCGGACGGAGAAAGAAAACTTGCAGAAACAAGTCTTAGACAAACTTTTTTTTCGCAAAAAGATGACTCCTCCGATTTGGATTCCCTCATCAAAAAGGCAACGTCGAAACCCGCCTCAGTAAAAACAACCGCTCAGGATCTTATTCACAATGTCTTGGACAAAGGCCCCAGCAAAGATACTTTTGTCCAAGATATACACAGACAGTGCCTTCAGTTTTCCCGTAACGACAAACGGACTTTACTAACAGCACAAGAAAATAAAACTCCTGATAATTTCTCCGAGGCACCGGGATTCAAGAGCTTTGCTAAGACATGCTTATCTGCCGAAACTTTCGAAAATAACAATTTAGGCAACTTCGACATAAACTCCTTAATACAGAAAACTTGGGCTACAGATTTCGATTGCGACGATTTCCAACAACAAACAAAAAGTGCTAAAAATAATCTGCAAAACAAGATCGAACAAGATCGTTCTCGCTATAGTGATATGAACTGGGTCTGCTTAAGAGACTGTGGCATGGTTACTCTCCCACTTACCTACCGAGCGACCAAATTTGGATTCACGGTCGGGGCAATAGCCGGAGGCCCGCCAGGAGTAATCGTTGGCGGCGCCATTGCCGCAACACTTGGAACAACAGTTTCTCTTCTCGCCTGCTCCCAAATGTCGTCATGTGGCGGCACCAAAGTACAAAATGACAAAGACCGAAAAGAACTAGAAGCCGCTCGCGCAAGAGCGGAGGCGGAACAAATTAATCTAGAGATAGCAAAAGCAAAAAGAGCCGAACAAATAGAGAAACAAAAAAATGAAGCCAACAAGAAGAATGAAGAAATTCAAAAAAAAGAGGTCGAACTACAACAAACTAGAGAGAAGGCCTTAAATGATCTTGGGATCAAAGAAAATGACATTATAAAAGGCGTCGATTTTTGCACCAATTCAACCTGCAACTCTACGAACATTGTTGAAAACGATAACTCCTTCAACGCCGTTCAAAGAAACCTCGACAAAGAGCAGCTCAAACAAAAGCGCATTAAAGACTACTATGCATTTCGCAATAATGCGATTGAAACAAACCCTAAAAACACTCAAGATCTATTGGATACATCATCTGTTGTTTTGAGGAACTGTCTTAAAGAAGAATGGAACAAGGAATTCGGAGTCTCATGGTCTATGCCACTATTGACGGAGACCCCAGAGGAAGTATTGGAAAGACAAAAACAAAAATTAAAACAACACAATGAACAGATAACTACTGAAAATCCATGGGATATCAATACAGCTCTCGACAATGGAACTAATTAAAATGAAAACTTCAAAAACACACTCTTATAAAATGACAAAGAATAAATTGGTTTCTCTTATTTCTGGTGCAGCCTTCATGGTTTTATATGGGACATTTCCATACTTTATTGTCCCGACACTCGTTATCGCAGTTACTTTAGCTATTGGAGTTATCTTGTATGGACTTATGGACAAGTTCGATGAACCGAGCGATGAGACTTCATACTATATCTGCATATCTCCCAATTCGCTCATCGGGCCAATTCTTGCGGGAAACCTAATTAATCTCTATTCTCCTGCGCGAGCATATAGCATTACTTCCAATATGCTATTTATAGCATTTCTTTGCTCCACAGCAATTTCCCCGGTTGCGGATTCAAATGGCACATTTAAGCGCCAAGAGCTTTTCACAATAAAATTTATGGGGATAGCTCGACTGGTTTTAGTCCTAATTTTTTTAGTTTCATTGTCATTCGATATATACAGTCTAATTTCAAGCGCCAGAACCTAAGGACGAATAATCAGATTGTTTTTGAGTTGATTGTCGCCACCATCGGTAACAGGGAAATGTTCCTTAAGATGGTGGCCACAGCTTTCGATCGCCTCGGTGAAACCAAAAGACCAATTACTTTTGTTCAACTGTTCACCCAATTTACCTAAAATTTGATTCCAGGTTTCTTGGGACAACTTACTGTTGATACCTTCATCGGCCAAGATCACTGCTTTTCTTTCCATCACGGAAATGAAAAGCAAGATGCCTGTGCCGTGTTTGGTTTTATTGATTTTATTGAGATAAAATTCCAAATGCGCGCGTTGGTGAACTTGATCCACCTCATCGCGCTCGGAAACTAAGACTTTTTGCACCCATGGAATTTTGGCCAAAAGATGTGAAAGACCGTAAATAGCGATCACAAGCACCGGCCATACGTAAACCCAAGGATTCACCCACAACAGATCAGAATAAGGAAGTTCAGCAACAACCAAAAGCAACAAGATGCCCAGAGTCAGAGTCAATGGCACATGCCCCACAGTGGAAGACCTTTGCACAATAACGGGAACGATCTCACCATCGGTGTGCTCTTCCGCTTTGTGAACCGCGTGAGTGATCTTTTGTATTTCTTCGTCCGTGATATATCGATGAATCCAAGCCATTGCTACTCCAGTTACGCACCTCTGGTGCTCCACACTGTGCCTGACGGCACTTACCAACTGCCTGATGAACCGCCGCCGCTGAAACCGCCGCCGCCGCCGGACCAGCCTCCGCCGCCGCCACCACCACTGCCGCCGAATCCGCCGCCCCCGAAAGGACCACCAAATCCACCGCCACCACCAGTATAGTAACGACCTCGACCGCCACCAAAGCGACCTAAGATAGAAATAATAATGAACAAGATGATGATAACA
>JBJTMR010000246.1:0-3553 GCA_046070625.1 Bdellovibrio sp.
TGTACGATTGATGAAAGTTTCAAACGTTTTGAGCCGGTGATGGCATTGGCGAAAGAACACAAGATCAAAGTTCGTGGCTATCTTTCAACCTGCTTTGGTTGCCCGTTTGAAGGTAAAGTTCCGGAAGCTCGGGTGGTGAAGCTTGCGCAACGTATGCACAAGCTTGGGGTGTATGAACTGTCTATCGGTGACACCATTGGTGTTGCTAATGTCGGGCAAGTTCGTTCGCTTTTCCGTAAGCTTAAAAAAGTTGTTCCAGTTAAAAAGTTAGCAGGTCACTTCCACGATACCCGTGGGCAGGCCTTGGCAAATATCTTAGCTGCTCATGATGTCGGAGTTCGTGTATTCGATACAAGCCTTGGTGGTTTGGGTGGATGCCCCTACGCTCCTGGAGCTACTGGAAATGTCGCTACTGAAGATGTGGTCTACATGTTTCACGGCATGGGAATCAAAACGGGCTTAAATCTAGATAAGCTGTTAGCAATTGATCCATGGATGTCAGAGAAAATTCAACATGCTCTGCCTTCGAAAGTTGGCAAAGTTGGCATGCTCAAACCTTTAGGGAAAGTCCCCTAGGTCTCAAAGACTGAAATTGGGTGGTGGGTATTATTTATGAAACCACTTATCTAGTTTTTCAAAAAACCATTCTTGCAGGGGTTTTTGCAGGTGGATGGACTCAAGAATTTCTTCTTTAGTTTGTACCTGACCTTCACGTTCTGGCTTTGTGTTATTAGCTTTGTGAGTAATCCATTCAACGGTTGCTTCAGGGTGAAATTGCGTGGCAATGATATGTTCGCCATAGGTGTAAGCCTGGTGTCGGCAGAAATCATTTTGCGCAATAAGCGTCGCCCCTTCAGGCAGAGTGAATGTATAGCGATGCGACTGCATAACATGAAGTATTTCATTGGTATCAATAGCGACGGAGAAAAATCCAATCTCCCATCCATGATGCTGATGAACGCTGCCACCTAAAGATTCAGCTATAAGCTGAGAACCCAAACAGATACCGAAGATTTTCTTATTGTTATTAATTAACGAAGCGATGAATTTCTTTTCTTCAATGAGCCAAGGGTGCTTTTCTTCTTCATGCGTATCCATGCTGCCGCCGCAGATAACAATCGCCTTAAAGGCATTATGATCTGGAGCAGATTGCCCTTGAGCGGGATACCAGAACTCAACTTGAATGCTATTAAGGTGTGCCCAGTCTAACGTCGTTCCTGGTGATGTCTTATCTTCGTGCTGAATGATCAATAGCTTGCCCATGATAAATAATTCTATCATGAGACAATACTAAAACAAATGCTCCCTTGAAAAAGGCCAGGGGACCTTGTTATACTGATCCAGCCGGAGCAATCTGGCGTCTATGAGAAATTAAATCCGTCGTAATCCCTTTTTTTAAAACCTTATAAAGCTCGTTCTGGGCTGGTGACGGATATTATGCAGCACAATTTATCACAAGTGACCGTGAGGTCCTTAGGCTTTGAGTTTCCTCAAGGCAAGCAGTTATTTTCAAATCTTAACTTTACTTTAGGAGCGCATCGCTATGGTCTTGTCGGTCCAAATGGAGTTGGTAAATCCACTTTAGCAAAAATTTTGGCGGGCCTTGAAGAGTTCACGACCGGAGAAGTGCTGATTCCCGGTGGCGTGGTCTATTTAGAACAACGAGAGGAGCGTATTACCCTTTCTGGAACACAGTATCTGGAAAGTTTGTGGGAGAGTCTTTTTGCAGATCCCACTGTGTGGGGCCCTCTTCTTGAAGGCATTGATCTAGAAATCTCCACCACGGTCTTAAGTGGCGGAGAATGGACTCGTCTGCGGATTGCTCGATCTCTGGCGAAACCTGCAGGATTGCTGATTCTGGATGAGCCGACAAACAATTTAGATAAGGCAGCCAGAGAAGTCATTTACGCTTTTATCGAAAGCTATAATGAGCCGCTGTTAGTTGTTAGCCATGATCGTGAATTGCTCGAAAAGGTCGATCAAATCCTTGAATTGTCGAATCAGGGTTTGTCTTCCTATGGTGGTAACTACAGCTTCTATATAGAGCAAAAGGAAGCCGAGCGAGACTTAGAAAATGAAATTCTTGATCGCTTGCGCCGGGATAAGAAAAAATCCGAGCGCGAACTTCAGGAGAAAACAGTGACTCAAGATAAACGCATGCGTCGAGGGGCAGAGCAAGGCGCCCGAGGTGGAATGCCAAAGATTCTTTTAGGTGCACGTAAGCGAAAGGCCCAAGTCACGCAGGGAAAAATCAACACTCGCGAGGAAAAATCTGTGGAAAAAGCTCAACAGAGTTTTTCACAGTTCTATCAAGGGATGAAACAGGAAAGCCAATTGGGACTTGAGCTTCCGGGGACGTCGGTTCCTGCCGGGAAAATGATTTTCAGCCTTGAAGGGTTTAATTTTTCGTTTTCAGGTGCAAAGTTGTGGGAAGAAAATTTGAATTGGCATATGCAAGGCCCCGCTCGCTGGGCTTTGGCAGGGAAAAATGGAGCTGGAAAATCAACTTTGATTGATCTGCTTTTAAGTGCGGGCCAAAGTCCTTTGGGTCATTGTTATGGGACTCTTCAAAAAGGGGAACTTCTTACGGCATTGCTTGATCAAGAGTACTCCATCTTAGATTTCGAAAGAACGATTCTGGAAAATTTGATGGATGTTTCAGATCGGGGAGCTGTAGAGATTCGCAACGAACTCGCCCGGTTTCAGTTTTTTGGAGAAGACGTTCATCGTCCGGTAAAATTCTTAAGCGGCGGAGAGAAACTTAAGGCTGCTTTAGCAAAAATCTTATTGGCTTCTAAGGCACCTCAGTTCCTGATCTTAGATGAACCGACGAATAATCTGGATCTGATGAGTCTGGAGGTTTTAGAGGAGGCCTTAAGGGCCTACCGCGGCGCCTTGTTGGTTGTTTCCCATGACGAGGTTTTTCTAAAGAACATCGGTATTGAGGAGGTCCACGTTTTGCAATCGTGTTGAGCACTATGCTCTCACGTTGGCTTACTTATTTACCATTCGCGTGTTTTGGCCTACTTAGCCTTACTGTCATTCAGATGACGAAGAGGCCTCTCTGTATCGATTCCAAGGTTGTCGAAAAAATTGACAGAACCTCGGGGCGGCAGGAGGACTTCGTTTATCGATGCGCTTTGAATAAGGAAACCCCTTATAGTACTTATTTTGGGGACCATGTTAAGGATCTAAACACGCGCATTGAACGCATTGAACGAGTTTTGGGAAGTATTGAACCGTTCCACAGGAAGGTGCAAGTTACGATCCTGAATGATCATCCCTATGTTTTTAAAATCCAAAATCACCGCCTATACATCGGCCAAAAGTTACTCGAAGCGCCGGGCCACTTAGAAAAAGGCCTGGCGAAGATCTGGTATCGCGAGCGCATTAGTCATCCTTTTGCGCAGCAAGATCTGATGGAAGAAGTGGTTACAGACTTCGCTCTGTATTTGGAACATGGGGACCTTGATATTGGCGATCCAAAAACACACATCACGACCGCCTTACATAAGGTGAAGTGGCCCTTTGTAATCAATGCTTCTAAATCTTA
>JBJTMR010000247.1:0-1966 GCA_046070625.1 Bdellovibrio sp.
TGCTGTATTACTCATCGGAGCCCCCAGGAATTCCTAAAGTGATACGTATCATTTTTTTACACTTCTGGTCCTAAGTCCGAAGGTACGCCGTACCTTTTTGGCATGCGGCGCGCAATAAGTACCTATAATAACTACACTTTATGGATTCACTGGACCTTCTGAAAATGCCTTTAAATAACTGTGTCTTCAAGAGGATGACGCTTATATGTGCTTTCATCTCTGGCAAATCCAAACTCTCTTTTTCGAAGAGCTTTTTGGATGGCTTCCTTAGAGGCGGAATCATAAGCTTCATTGAGCCACTTCAATTGGGAATTAGGATTTTGAATGAGGTTCAAATTGTCGTAGGCAGGGACATATAGATAATCCATCCCCATGAGTCCGCGCAGAGTACTATATTTATAGTCCTCCACTTTCTCGCATATCCCCGCATGCACAGGATTACGATAGATATATTTGTAAGCATGCTGGTAGTGAACGTTGCTCTTGATCACTGACCAATAATAAGGCCCTCCGAAAACCTGGTTTATTCGACCTGATCTTTCAGCAATCCGTTTGCTCACTTCCCTCATCAAATAGTTCATCGCCTTGTCGAGGTTCGCTTCGGGAGTCGAAACCAACATGTGAAAATGATTGCTCATCAAAACAAATGAGTGAATTCGCACATCGTAAGCTCTCCAGATAAAATGCAGGTAATCGGAAAACACGGACCAAACGTAGTCCATAGGAACGTCGAACCACTCTTTATTCCCTGTTCGGGCAGTGACGTGGTACGGGCAATCAGCTGTAGAATAGAATTTTTTTCTTGGCATGGGCCAACGCCCATCAATATCTGGGCCTTCCTTGCGCTGGCATTCCTAGGGCTAGTGGAGGAGAAACTAATCCGGAACGCGATACCTCGAAGGATTGACAGGCACCTATTCAGGCCACATATATAAGCATCGTTAAAGACAATGGCGCGCTGCATGCCAAAAAGGTACGGCGTACCTCCGGAGGTTTTATGGAGATTCGGGATCCTGTTCATGGCTCTATATATTATGCAGAACCTGAAGTAGCCATTTTGGATACGGCAGAATACCAACGTCTGCGTGCGATCAAACAACTCGGTTTCTCTGAGATGAGCTTTCCTGGAGCTACTCACAATCGCTATTTGCACTCTGTTGGTGTTGCTCACTTAGTAGGGCAAGTTTTTGATTCGATCTTTAAGATCTATCCGTTTTCAAAACCCTCGGTAAAAGTTCGCTTCCGCCAAACAGTGCGCTTAGCCGCTTTACTGCATGACGTGGGTCACGGTCCGTTGTCACATACGACCGAACAAGTTATGCCGGAGCTTTCGGAATTAAAGATCAAACTTTATGAAGAAGAAACGAAGTACGACGATATCGCGCACACCGTGATGTACAAAAATCGTCGGGCTAATCACGAAGACTACACCATCCGTTATGTCACAGATTCGAACATCTCTGACACGATCAAAGCGCACTTCCCGGATATCTCCCCGATTCATATTGCGTGCTTGATCGATAAGGCTTTGCACTGCCCAGATGATTTCTTTGTTGATGGTGGCGTGGATTTCCGCCCCATCCTTTCTCAACTGGTTAGCAGCGAGATAGATGCCGATCGTATGGACTACCTTGAACGGGATTCATACTTCTGCGGCACGAACTACGGTAAAATCGATACCAACTGGCTTATCCAAAACATGACCTTCCACCGCATGGAAGATAAAATGTATTTGGCCCTAAATCGCAGAGCTTTGTATTCCTTCGACGACTTTTTGATTTCCCGTCACCACATGCATTTAATGGTCTACGGTCATCACAAAGCCATCATCTATGAAGAAATGCTGAATCGTTATCTGACGTCACCAGATTGCACTTTCAAACTGCCGGGCGATATTAACGAATATACTTTGTACAATGACTACCGCTTGCATGAACATCTTCGCAGCGTTGAAAACCCTTGGGCG
>JBJTMR010000248.1:0-54700 GCA_046070625.1 Bdellovibrio sp.
CTCCTTCGATGCCTTCCATGTGCATCGGAGATACCGAATACGCCAAAGAATTTTTATCGCGAAGCTCAAGGAATAACCGACCGCCTTGGCCACTCAAAATCGATTGAATGACTTCCAACGTGAATCTCTCAGGACTCTTCAACGTCAAACCTTGATAACCTACGATGATATGACTTTGTTCTTTTTTAAGTTCATGAAAAATATGCTGAGACTTTTTAACTGGCGTTATGGGAAAGCTGTTCTCAATACGTTGTCCGGCCGGCATTTGCTGAGTCACTTGTTCAAGCATCTTGACCCATTTTTTTGTATCAACGTCACCAACCACACAGAAGGTCGCATTTTTTGCGTGAACCACCCGTTTATAGTATTCCTTCAATGACTGAGAAGTAATCGCATTGATGGTTTCATCATTGCCTAATAGATCGCGGGAGTACGGATGGTTTTTGAAAATCTCATTCATGAAATTCATCACGCAAATCTGGGAAGGATTGTCATTTCTAGATTTGACCTGATTTTTTTGAATGAACTTTTCTCTTTCAAGAATTGTCTCGGAAAATTGAGGATTCAGCAAAGAATCGCAGTAAATCTCCAACATCTTGTCTTCAAACGGCGACAAATAGTCCATAGAGATACCAATCGAGTTGCGCCCCCCAAAGGCGCCAAGACCCGCTGCCAACTCATCCACCCTCAAGTTGATTTCTTCTTCAGTAAAGTTCTTTGAACCCGAAAGCCAATTGCGCGAAAACTGCTCCGTTAACCCCCCAGTTGTACCGTCTTCTGTACGTACACCACCTAGAAACGCTGCTTTCATCGCAACATAGGGAGTGTCCTTTTGTTCACGAATCAAAAGGGTTGCACCAGACTTTAAGACAATACGCTGTGTCTCTGGGGAATGTTTTATGGCTGATGTATTGATCGTAAACTTCTTAGGTACAAACTTCGCAAGCTTATTCTTTTGAGCTTTCGCAGTCGACAGTGATTTCTTTAAATCACGGGCAAAAACCTTCAGAGCGCTTTCTGCAACTTTCTTATCCATATTCGTCATCAAGGAAATACTAAAGGTATCGGCCTTGAAATACTTTTTTGCTGCCTTTTGAATGTCTTCTGGTTTTAGAGAGTAAACCTGCTTCATGTACTTTTTGTAGTACTCATGATCACTATAGTAAAACTCATCGCCTCCGGCTTTTCTCGCAATGTTATCCACAGTCTCCATAGAGTAAACTTCGTGGCTTGCAAAGTTCGTAATCGCCTTTTGCATCTCTGCTGGAGTCGGAGGTTCTTCAATCATGCGAACTAGTTCAGGTGTAAGAGCCGCCAATGCCTTCTTAAGATTTTCTTGTTCAAGATTGAACGAAACTGCAAACATCCCATCATCCGGCATAGAGTAGCTGAAGGAGCCAACAGAGTTCGTCAGGGGTTCACGGATACGCAAAGTCTGCATCAATCGAGATGAGTCCCCTTGTCCCAAGATTGCCGCTAAAACTTCAAGAGCTGCAACATCCTTATGCTTCACATTTGGGATTCTCCAACTCAGATAACCCGTGGTGTTTTCAAACTTCGCTTGCTCAACTTTAATGCGGATACTTTTTTGCGCCGGTTCTTTAACATGCGTAACACGGCGAAGTTTGTATGGTTCAAAGCCACCAAACATCTCTTCTACTTTCTTTTTCATTTCCTTGGATTCAAAATCCCCGGCAATAACCAAGAACATGTTAGACGGCACGTAACGGCTTTGGAAATATTCTTTAATTTTCTTCGCACTCACCTTGCGAATGATCTTTTCATAACCAATCACCGGCAACCCGTACGGGTGCTTGCGAAAAATATTTGAGAATAGTAATTGGCTAGAGCGACGACCCGGGCTGTCCTGCCCTCGTTTAATTTCCTCGATAACGACTTCGCGTTCATTATCAATTTCAGCTTCGTCAAATGTTGGGAAGCCCATCATCTGGCTGATCACATCCATCGCGACATCAGAGAATTGCTTAGATATCGTCACATAAAAGACGGTTTGATCAAACGAAGTATAAGCATTGAGTTCTCCACCCGATCCCTCGACGGTGGCTGCGATCTCCCCGACTTTGTACTTTTCCGTACCTTTAAAGACCAAATGTTCAATAAAGTGAGAAATCCCCTCTTCACCTTTTTTTTCGTCGGCAGATCCTGTTTTCACCCACATTTGAACTGAGATCACAGGGGATTTGTGACTCTCTAATAAAAGGACTTTAAGACCGTTTTTTAGTTGAAATTTTTTAGACATACTCTACATAACTCCCATGGCATTTGGCGTCTACGTTCATATTCCTTACTGTATTCAGCGCTGCACTTATTGTGACTTCGCGACTTATGAGCAAAGCAAGATTTTGCCGCCGGATCAGTATGTCCAATTGCTCTTTGAGGAGATTCGTCAAAAGCATCAGTACTATCAGCCTCAAAAGTTGGACACTCTCTACTTTGGTGGCGGTACACCCAGTTTGATCCCAGCTCATCTTATTGTAGCGGTTATCAAAGAGCTGGGTAGATATGGCTATACAACTGGACCCGAAACTGAAATCACCATCGAGATCAATCCCGCTACGGTTGATAAAGACAAATTGAAAATGTACATTGATCACGGCGTCACACGTTTTAGTGTGGGAGCTCAGACATTTGATGATCGATTGTTAAAATTGGTTCACAGGGAGCATTCAGCCAAACAAACCCTTGAAACACTGGACCTTTTGCGAGCACATAACCTGAATTTCAGCTTTGATGTTTTGTTTGCGTTGCCGTCACAAACTTTTGAAGGTCTTAAAAACGATGTTCGCATTGCCGTAGAGCAAGGTGCAAAACACATCAGTCCTTATTGCCTGACGGTTCCAGAAAGCCATCCCCTTTCAAAAGGCCGTCCTCTAGAGGATGAACAAGTTGATATGTTTGATTTTATTGCCAGTGAGCTATCTGGTCGTGGATTTCAACAGTATGAAATTTCAAATTTTGCTTTGCCCGGTTATGAGTCTCGACACAATCTGTTGTATTGGGTCGATGAGCCTTATTGGGGCCTAGGATTGTCTGCGCACTCTTACAGCAAAGAATCCAAATGGGGTACACGCTATTGGAATATCAATTCTATTGGTGAATACCAAAAGCAGATTTTAAAACACCAAGGACAAATATTTAGTTCGCCAAGCGTTCATTTGCCCTCTGAGCAATTTGAGTGCCTTGAAATGCACCAAGCCCTCACAGACTTTTGTCATACTTCGATGCGTCTGATGCGGGGTCTCAATGAGACGGAACTGCAGGAAAAGTTTTCCACAAATATTTACCATCAGATATCTAGCATCATGGCAAAGCTTATGAGTCATGGTTGGGTAAAAAATGACCAAGGACACTGGTCTCTTACGCCGGAAGGCATTGTTATTAGCAACAAAGTCTTTCAAGAACTGACCTTTTTAAAAGGCGAAGTCTAAAATATCCTCTCGCAATTGACAATATTCAATGAATACACAATCTTAAGTATTGCGAAAGGAATCACCATGTCAGAAGAAAACAATCCTCAGAATCCTAAAGCCGATACATCCGAAAATTTCGACGTGTCTTCTGAAATTCAGAAACTTCAAGAACAAGCAGAGAAATACAAAAACGATTATCTTTATCTGCGTGCTGAATTTGAAAACTATAAAAGAAACGCCATTAAAGAGCGTTCCGATTTAACAAAATACGGCGGCGAGCGATTCATTCGTGACTTGCTTGAAGTCGTCGATAACTTCGACCGCGCATTGCAAGTGAATGTAACCGCAGAAAACCTTCCAACTTTTAAGCAAGGTATTGAGCTTACATCTCAGGAACTTAAAAACCTTCTTACTCGTCATGCGGTTACTGAAATTCCGGCAGAAGGCGTGCCATTTGATCCAGCCGTACACGAAGCTCTTAGCAGTGAAGCAACTGATAAAGTAGCTCCTGGCTACGTAGCTCGAGTATTCAAGAAGCCGTACAAACTTCACGACAAGGTTATCCGCACTGGACAAGTTGTCGTCGCAAAAAAACCAGAATAAGAAGGTGTTGATTGTCTAAGAAGGACTTCTACTCCGTATTAAATGTTCCTCGCTCCGCCTCTGCTGATGAAATAAAGAAGGCTTATCGCAAACTTGCGATGCAGTTTCATCCGGATAAAAATCCTGGTGATAAAAAAGCAGAAGAAAAGTTCAAAGAGCTTTCTGAGGCCTATGAGGTTCTAAGCGATACCAAAAAACGTGAGATGTATGATCAGTTTGGTCATGCTGGTGCTCAAGGTTTTGGTGGTGGAGGTCCCGGTGGCCCATTCGGCGGAGCCGGCGGCTTTGGAGGTTTTGGTGGTGCTGGCGGTGGCCAAGCTGGTGATCCGTTTCAAGATATCTTCGGAGATATGTTCGGAGATATCTTCGGTGGCACTCGCCCTGGGGCTGGTGCAGGTGCAAGAGCGCGGCGACCAACCAAAGGCACTGATCTTCGATATACTTTGAATGTTTCTTTTGAAGAGTCCGCGTTGGGTTGCGAGAAGGTTATCAGCTTCATGCGCCAACGAGGCAACAAAGAAGAGTCTGCAAAATTGTCAGTGAACGTCCCCGCTGGGGTAAAAGAAGGACAACGTCTTAAACTTGCCGGCGAGGGAGATGGCGGAAGCCACGGACCTGCGGGTGATTTATATGTGATCATCGCCGTTCAAGAGCATCCGTTATTTAAGCGCAATGAAAATGATGTGACGATGGATTTACCAATCTCATTCACAGACGCCATCTTAGGAACCAACATCGAAGTTCCCACCTTAACTGGCAAGGCGATGATCCGAATTCCACCAGGAACTCACTCTGGACAAAGCTTCAGACTGAAAGGCAAAGGTTTTCCAAAAATCGGCGGCTTTGGTTCTGGCGACATGCTAGTGAGAATTTTAGTTGATACTCCTGCGCATATTTCCACTCGGCAAAAAGAACTTATAGAGGAACTTGCTAAAGGCACTGAAGCAACCCCATTGGTAAAAGCCTTTCAAGAAAAAGTTTCCACTCTTATGAGGAATCGTAAATGACATCTCAGATCGCTCTTATTACAGCCGCTTGTTTACTTGTTTCCTGCACCACCGTTGCTACAAAGCGCCCAGAGCTTCGTCCTAGCACAGCTAAAGCTGTCACCGGAAAAAAAGGTAAAGCTGTTTCAGGCATGACCTCAGGCAAACCGCCCGCTCAACCTGGAGCAATCTCTAGCATTCAGGCAGTCCCAGCTGCTCAAACAAGTACTGATCCTCTGGTCACATTAAAAACATTAGTATCTCAGTCTGTTCAAGCAACGACTCCTCAAGAACAAGAAGTGTATCGCACTCGTGCGGTTGAAGTGGTCGACAACCGACTTAATGAAAAACAACTCGAAGAAGCTGCAGATAACTCTGATTATGGGTTTGCCCGTGGCCATGCTATGTATCGTCTTGCAGAGAAGGCTTTAGACGAGCGAGATCTTTACAGAGCAAAGAAATACTTCTCCGCCGTGGTCGACTTTCTACCAGGAAGTGATCTGGCAGTCCGTGCCCAAGATATTATTTCTCAGTTAAATGCGGCTAAGAATGTAGAATCAAAAACGGTCGGAGTCGTTTTACCGCTGAGTGGGAAAAATGCACCAGTGGGTCAACGTGCTCTTCGGGGTTTAGAAATGGGACTCGGGCTGCATGTCCCAGGTTCTGGATTTAAGCTTGCGGTGATGGATAGCGAGGGAAATCCCGATTCAGCTCGTCGTGGAGTTGAGCGCTTAGTGAAAGAAGATAACGTCATCGCCGTAGTAGGAAGCTTGCTTAGCAAAACGGCGCCAGCTGTTGCCGCAAAATCCGATGAGCTCGGAGTTCCAAGTATTGCCCTTTCTCAACGCTCGGGAATCACAGAAATTGGTCCGACGGTGTTCAGAAATTCTCTTACGAGTGAAATGCAAATACGCCATCTTGTTCGCACAGCCATGGAAGACATGGGCATGAAAAAGTTTGCAGTCCTTTATCCGAATGATCAGTATGGCACTGAATTCACCAATATCTTCTGGGATGAAGTATTGGCACGCGGCGGACAAATCACAGCAGTTCAAACCTATTCTACAAAAGAAACTGACTTCCGCTTAGTTATCCAGCGTTTAGTCGGAACATACTATGGTGAAGCTCGCCAGGATGAGTTCAATGTACGTCTTAAAGAATTAAAACAATCTGACAAAAAACGTTCTGCGCGTAAGGACAACATAGAAGTGGTTTTGCCGCCCATCACGGACTTTGACGGTATCTTTATCCCAGACAGCGCTAAGGCGATGGGGCAGATCGCTGCCATGCTCGCATTTAGTGATGTGCGCGGCGTAAAGCTTTTGGGTACAAATTTGTGGAATACTCCTGGTGTCGCTAAACGTGCTGGTAACTTCGCAAACAATCTTCTTTTCGTAGACAGCATGGGACCAAATGCTGCGGAGCAATCACGCTTCATCACTGAGTATAAGAATCTGTATGGCGAAAATCCTTCGCTTATTGAAATTCAAGCCTATGATTCTGGTCTTATTTTGCGCCAGCTTATCGCTTCAGGGGCCGATAGCCGCGAGGCTTTGATTAGCCGCCTGGCGGATCTAAAACGCTTCCCAGGCGCTCTGGGAGGGCTTTCCATGAGCTCTGATCGAGAGATTCAACGTCCGGTCGTTCCTTTGACTGTGGATAAAGGTGAAATCACCCCCCTGCACCGCCAATAAGTTCCATAAGATAATTTAATGGAAATTTATTAACCCCCTCCCCTGCACTCGTCGTCTAAGGGACACAAGCGACGACGAGGTCGCAAATTCCAAGAAGGGGGTTGTTATGAACAGTCGTATCAATGAACAAGTCGTGTCGGAATGCCGTAAAAAGCTAATTATTTCTAAACAAGACATCCTCAATCGATTCAGAACAGCTCAGCGCGAATTCGTACACACGGAAAAATCCGGGGACGAGGGAGATGTTTCAGTTGCTCACATCGCAGAACATTCTTTTTTAGTTTCCCAAGAGCGCATGAGAAATCAACTCTTAGAGATCGAGATGGCCCTCGCGCGAATTGAACAAGGAACTTTTGGTTTCTGTGAAGAAACGGAAGAGCCAATCGAAGCCGATAGGTTGCTTGCAATCCCTTGGACACGCCTTAGCATTGAAGGTGCTGAAATGCGCGAAGCGGTCGGTCGTAAATTTGCGCGCTAGTATAGACATCCGCAAACGCTGGAGTAGTGCGGCAAAGCAGTGCTTACTAATTCGTCACGCACTGCTTTTTTAGTGACACAATTCACATCCCCCGCAATAAGGAACTGAATTTTTCGGCCATGATCATCATATCGGGGGGTGAGATGAACGCAACCGAACTTGCACCAAATGAACTAGAAAATCTTAAGGAATCTTTGCTTTTTCAAAAGAGCTCAATCCTTAACAAAACTCACGAATTTAAAGAACAACAGTCCAAGATGTCTTCGGCTGGCGATGAAGCTGAAGTAGCTTCCTCTGCTGTTTCAAATAATCTATCGATTCATTTACTTGAACGTGATCGCACAGCTCTTTACGCCATTGAAAAAGCGTTAGGTAAAATTGCGATTGGGACCTACGGCCAGTGTGAAGCTTGCAGTGAAATGATCAATGCTCGAAGACTTCAGGCTAGACCGTTTACAGCCCTTTGTATTGATTGTATGGAAGAACAAGAGAGCCAATCGAATCTTTTCAATTAATACTTATAAACACTCACTGGATGAGATCCGCTGACATGGATGTCAGTCCAATTTTTTAGTTTTCCGATTATTACAGCTCAAGCAAAAATCGTCTCACACCGAGAAGACTCATACCAGAAACACAATTCCCGCATCAACGCGGAGGAGCGGTATGAGTTTTGACGATAAAGTTCTAGAAATCCCACAGACCCTTCCAATGTTACCTGTGAGAGACATCGTAGTATTTCCCTACATGATCATCCCATTGTTCGTAGGTAGAGACTCTTCGATCCGTTCTGTAGAAGAAGCTTTAGCAAAAAATCGCCTGATCTTTTTGGCTTCACAAAAAGATATCGCTGAAGAAAACCCAACACCAGATTCTATCTATACAGTAGGTACAATCGCGATGATCATGAGAATGCGTAAGCTTTCTGACGGTCGCGTAAAAATCCTAATCCAAGGGGTGGCGAAGGGCCGTGTAAAAAATTACTCTAAAACTTCTCCTTCATTTGAAGTGGCTGTTGAAAAGATCGAAGAGATCCCAACGCAAAAAACCGTCATTGAAAGCGAAGCTTTGATCCGCACGGCAAAAGAGCACATCGAACGCATTATCGCGTTAGGTCGCCCTCTTTCTCCGGACATCTTGTTGGTACTTGATGATGTTACGGATCCAGGTCGTATCGCTGACTTGATCGCATCTAACTTAGGTGTGAAAGTTCAAGACGCTCAAAAAGTTCTTGAAACACATGATGCGACTGAAAGATTGAAAATCGTGAATGAGATCTTGGCTGCAGAACTTGAAGTTATGCAAACCCAACAAAAATCTCGTCCGAACGCAAAAGACGACATGTCTAAAAATCAACGTGAGTACTTCTTGCGTGAACAGATGAAAGCTATCAAGAACGAACTTGGTGAGCAAGATTCTAAATCTGAAGAGATGGAAGAGCTTCGCGACAAATTGACAAACGCTGGCATGCCTCCTCAGGTGGAAGTAGAAGCCATGAAACAATTGGGTCGCTTGGAACGCATGCATCCAGATGCTTCAGAAGCCACAATGGTTCGCACATACCTTGACTGGATGGCAGACCTTCCGTGGAGCAAAAAATCTGAAGATCATATTGACCTTAAGCGCTCTAAAGAAATCCTTGATGAAGATCACTACGAGCTTGAAAAAGCCAAAGATCGTGTCATGGAATTCCTTGCAGTTCGCAAATTGAAACCAAACCTTAAAGGACCCATCTTGTGTTTTGGTGGTCCTCCAGGAGTAGGTAAAACATCTTTGGGTAAATCCATCGCTCGTGCGATGGGCCGTGAATACTTCCGTATCGCATTGGGCGGCGTGAAGGATGAAGCGGAAATCCGTGGTCACCGCCGTACTTATGTAGGTGCGATGCCTGGTAAAATTATCCAAGCTCTTCGCCAAGCGAAAACAAACAATCCAGTGATCGTACTCGATGAAGTTGATAAATTGGGTTCTGATTTCCGCGGCGATCCTTCAGCAGCAATGCTTGAAGTTTTAGATCCAGAACAAAACTCAACTTTCCGTGATAACTATTTGAATGTGGATTTCGACCTTTCAAACGTATTGTTCATCGCAACTGCCAACGTGTTGGAAAATATCCCACCAGCATTGCGTGACCGTATGGAAATCTTGAACATCCCTGGTTACACAGAAAACGATAAGCTTTTGATCACTAAGAAACATTTGATCAGAAGACAGATTGAGGCCAACGGTATCACGGAGGAGAATATCTCTTTCACTGATGAAGGTATCAAATACCTTATCGCGGGCTACACTCGCGAAGCGGGTCTTCGTAATCTGGAGCGCGAAGTAGGTTCAGTTTGCCGTAAAGTCGCAAAAATGGTTGTGATGGGTGAAAAGAACTTCGTGGAAGTAAACGCCGCGACTGTTCCTGAACTTCTAGGTCCTCCGAGATTCCAACGCGACGACAAAATCGCTGACTCTCAAATTGGCGTTGTGCAAGGTCTTGCATGGACACAAGCTGGTGGTGAAGTGTTGACTGTCGAAGCTTTAAAAATGAAAGGCAAAGGGCATCTTGCATTAACGGGCCAACTTGGCGACGTGATGAAAGAATCCGCTCACGCAGCAATGTCATATGCTCGTGCACACATGGAAGAACTCAATATTCCTGAGGACTTCTTTGAGAAATATGACATCCATATCCACTTGCCAGCAGGCGCGATCCCTAAAGATGGTCCTTCTGCGGGTATCACTCTGACAACAGCACTTGTCAGTTTGATGACTGGAACTCCGGTCCGTCATGATCTGGCGATGACTGGTGAAGTGACTCTTCAAGGTCGCGTACTTCCAGTAGGCGGAATCCGTGAGAAATGTCTTGCAGCTTTGAACCTTGGTATCACGAACATCGTAATCCCAATGGCTTGTAAAAAGGACTTGGCGGATATCCCGAAAGTTTTCAGAGATAACATTAATTTTATCTTCGCTGAGAATCTTGATGAAGTGTTTGCGGTTGCTTTCGACAGAGATGCGGCAACAAACAACACTAAGAAAACTGCACCGAAGAAAGAACAAAAGAAAGCTAAAGGTCTAGCGGCCTAAGCTTGTCTACACTCCGACTCCGTCGGAGCAGACAAAACACTCCGGCTCGGCCGGAGTACATCGCCCCTCCCAAGATGATGTAAACTTGAAAAGGACTGAGCAATCGGTCCTTTTCTTTTTAAAAAAACCTAATATTTTTCAATTTTATGTTCCCAATCATATTCCCTAAGTCCTCTTTTCGGATATATTGAATCCGTAGGAGGAATTATGAAAATCTGCAAAAATATCGGAAATAAAGAGCGTGTCGTTAGAATTGTCGCCGGGGCAGTGTTAACTTCTTTGGCATTTTGGGGACCCACAAACCTTTGGTTTTTATTGGGAATTATTCCTCTCGCGACGGGGTTAATCGGTTGGTGCCCTCCCTATCAGATCCTTGGAATTAACACTAATTCCGCAAAAGCAAAATAATAGGACGTAGTTCTTTAAGATGTCAGTAGTTGCTCATACGCTGACATCTTTGTTACGCTACAAGGATGCAACTTGTTTCATTCTTCTTAGTGTTTCTATTCGCGTTCTATTCTCCTGAATCTTTTGCCAAAAAGAAAAAGCAGCAAACCTATCGCTTAAGCGGTGTCGTCGAAAGATGCCACGACGGTGATACTTGCCGCGTTCAAGTGAATAACAAGTCTTTAAAAATTCGCTTTGCGGGCATTGATTGCCCGGAGTTATCGCAAAAGTACGGCAAAGACGCCCGTAACTTCACGGAATCCACAATCAAAGGTAAAGAAGTAAATCTTCAATGCGATGGAAAGTCTTTTGATAGACTGACATGCACCATCTTCTTGGGTGAAACCAATGTAAATCTGTTGATCGTACAAAAAGGCTGGGCTTATGACTCTACCAAATATTCCAAGGGCCGCTACCTTGCGTCTGTCAATGACGCCAAGACTCGGCGCTTAGGAATTTGGGTAGATCCAAATCTTATCAGTCCTTACTGCTATCGTCATAAGGCGAATAAGAAGTGTTCAACTGATCAGAGCTATATGCCTTAAGGGACTTCTCTTCGTAGAAATCAACAACGTCTCCTTTTTCGTTAAAGACAATCAGCTGTGCCTTTAGGTCGTTCACGCACGCTTGCACAACTTCCGGTTCTGCATACAAGCCGATATTGGCTAAGGCGTTTGCACTCATACAAGTATCAGCGATTACCGACACAGTATACTTACTGCTGATTCCGCGACGAAGGGGTTGTAAATAAACGACCGTAGACTCCTGATCAAAAGGCGAACCTCTCCCGTTCGTAGTAGAGATTCCATCTTTTAAAAGAACAATTTCGCGGGTAACGTCTGATCCGGTTCGCACATGAATTGAGCTCTTCGGGCAATTAAAAAAACGCATCCCCTCTGCTAATTGAACAACTCCTCTTAAAGTCAGTTCATGCTCAGTAAGGCATTTCACAGTCTGGTCGATGATGTATCCTCGTATCAGGCTTTTTACCTCCCAAAGGCCTGCATCCTCACGGAATAAATCAAAGGTCCTACTTGAGAGAGTGCTTAGATACAAAGCCTCTTCGATAACCTCACCAACTGCTTCGCTGATTTCCGAGGTGTCATCCCCCTGAATGTTTAAAAGTTTACTGATTTCGGATGACTCATTTTCCAAATCCAGAGCACTTTCTAAGTCAGCCGCTTTCTGGAGGGCAAAAGTCATGAGCGCTTCAAAGTCTCCGACGGTAAACAGGGTGATCTGCAGAAAGTCCCCCAAAACAGGGCGACCTGCCTGCGCGGTCACCGTAAGCGTCGGCGCTGGAATATTGAAGTTCAAGGATTTATCCATAGAGCATTACCGTAAAATTAATGCTTATAGATTGAAACGAGTAATTCTAGGGCCTGCAACAGAACATGGGCAAATGGGATTTTGCCCGGATTTCGAGCAAAAAAAACAAGGTTTGGAAGCCTTGTCTTTTAAAAGATCTATTGTTTGAAACCTTTGAGGCGATCGTTATCTGACTCAAGAACTCGAACCAAAGTCTTTAAGTCAGCAACTTCCTCCTTCAATTGGAAGATCTGCTCTTCCTTTTCTTGAAGGATCTGCGTGTAAGCTTTTTTCAATTCATTCAAAAGCTTATTCGCCGCAGTCAAAATCGGCTCATCTTTATTGACCTTCACCGCTTTATCCGCGAGGTCCTGAGCCATCATTTCGTCCTTTGAAGAGGCCATGTAGTTACCTTCTTTCATCATTCCTTGATGAGCACCCACCAAAGCAAGGTCGCTTTCTTGGGAGGGGCGATGTACTCTTTGATGGGTACCCATCGGTTCATCCATGATGAAGTACTTGCCGTCTTCAAAGCGGAACTTGATGTCGTCGGCTTTGATTCTTCGGCGGAGGGTACTCACACTAATCTTATGTTTAGTAGAGTATTCCATTAGCGGTAACCAAGAATCGTTAGCTTCGACGTTCATCACATCCCCAATACTATACTTTGGCGAGCCAAAGTGTCAGTAGCATGCTTTTCGGAAATGGTGGTCGCCTACTCAGCCTGCATATTCACCCTATCACAGGACTTCAGTCTGTCAAATTTAGTGTGAATACTTATTCAATTTCAAGGAAAAACAGGACCTTGATCTGGCTATTCAACATCTGGTCAAGGTATTCAGCTGGACCTTAGTCTGACTATCCAATCTTTCGGCCAGTGTTTTTGTCTGTTCAACTAAGAATTCTTTGCGATGCAGGTAAGGAAATCAGATACTTAAGACAGAATTATGCGGATCAAAGACAAAAAGAAAATTGCATTAGTCCTAAGTGGAGGTGGCATTAAGGCTGCGGCCTTCCACATTGGTGTTTGCCTGGCCCTCCAAGAAAAGGGTTTCAAATTCGCCGGCGGAACTAAAGAGATGGTGCGTCAGAATTTTCGTGAAGATGACCCCATGACAGTTCGATACTATGTCGGGTCCAGTGCTGGAGCTTTCGTCGCTTCACTTCTGGCATCCGGGTATCCAATTGAATCTCTCATCAATGCTTTTCAGGTTGGATCCGGGGCCTCGCCAAGTTTTGATAAATCGGACCTTCGTTATTTGAAGCCGATTTCTTACCGCAGTATTTTTAATTTGAACTCTAGTGGTCTGCTTAAGTTTATTCCGCGAACCATCTTGGACAAGACTTTGGTTCGTGGCGGTTTCGAGTCCCTGTTGAAAAACGGACTTAAACTAAATGGTCTGTTCACAGCGGGTGGAATTGAAAGCTATCTCCGCAAAGAAGCCCTTTTGGACAACGACTTCGCCCGACTAGGGGTCGAACTTTTTATTGTGGGGACTCAGCTTAACCATACCCGAAAAGCTATTTTCGGAAATTTTCCCGAGTCTTACAAAACCCCAAATACGAAGTATATTAACTACGCGACTATCAGTGATGCAGTTGCCGCCTCAACATCCCTTCCGCCGGTATTCGCTCCTTATGGAATCACTCGTCCGGATGGAAAAGAGATCTTTTACTATGACGGTGAAATACGGGATACCCTTTCAACCCACGTAGCGGCTGATCATGGGGCTGATTTAGTGATCTCATCTTACTCAACCCAGCCTTATCACTATACGGAGGAAATGGGCTCGTTGCATAAGTACGGGATTCCATTGATTTTAAATCAAGCTCTATACCAAGTGATTCAACAAAAGATCGCTCGCCACATTCAAAACCAGGCCGACATCAAAAGTATCTATAACTCAGTGGATGGCTATCTTAAACAGATCAATCTGCCGGCAGAACAACGAGAAAAGCTGCTTTCGATTATTCGCGACCGCGTAGGGCATCGTCCGGAGGTCGATTATATTTATATCGCTCCTCGTCCTCAGAACTATGAAATGTTCTTCGTTGATCACTTCAGTTTAAATCCAGATATCTTAGCGCGCATCGTACGAATCGGCTTTAAATCCGGAATCAATGTGCTCCGCCAATACGACTTCTAGTGCCAGGCCCTGTTTCTGGCTGCTCTGCAGCCAGAAACAGGGCCTGGCACCAATAAAAAACCCCGGTTGTGGCCGGGGTTTAAAGAATCTTTATTTAAATTAAAGACTTACATTAAGCTTTTTTCTACTGCAGCGAAAAGTGGACCGGAAACGAAGCCCATCAAAATAATCGCTACGGCCATTGTAATAACCGTTACCGTGGTCGCATTCAAAGGATGAGGAGCAATTTCTGCATTCCCCTCTTTCATGTACATCACAACAATCGGGCGCAAGTAGTAGTAAACCGCGATAACTGAGTTAATGAATGCCCAGATCGCAAGCCACAACAAACCTTCACCAATAGCAGCATTGAAAAGATAGAATTTACCGAAGAAGCCCAAAGTTGGTGGAATACCCGCCAAAGAAAGCAAGAAGACCGTCAAGCAAAGTGCTAACATCGGACGTTGCTTTGCGAAACCTGCCAAATCATCAATGTTAACAATATGGTTTTCAGATTTCTCAAGCATACTGGCAATTGCAAACGCACCCAAAGTCATCAAAGCATAGCTTAGAAGATAGAAGATAACGCCAGAAGCACCAAATGCACCGTTATCACTTACACCCGCTGTGATCACACCAACCAGAACGTATCCAGAGTGGGAAATAGAAGAGTAAGCAATCATACGTTTCAAGTTGTTTTGCAAAATCGCCGCTGTGTTACCCACGATCATCGTGATAACAGCCAACCATTGAAGCATATCAAACAAGTGATCTGATCCAATCAAAGACTTCGTCGCAATCACACGCAAGAAAGCCGCAAAGGAAACTGCTTTAACCGCAGTCGCCATGAAAGCTGTGTGAGGAGTGGGAGCCCCTTGATATACATCAGGAGTCCATGCATGGAATGGTGCAATTGATACCTTGAAGCAAAAACCCAAGATGACAAAAGCCATACCGAACAAGAATAAACGAGAAGTTTGGATAAGATCTGCTGCATTCTCCATGAAACCAAGGATGTTTGTGCCACCCGTAGAACCGAAGATAAACGCCACACCATAAAGGAATATTGCTGAAGCAAAAGATCCAAGAATGAAGTACTTCAAAGCAGCTTCTTTAGACAATTTCTCTTCGTGGCTCATCGCGATCATCAAGTACAATGACAAAGACATCATCTCAAGACCGATGAAAACCATCAAAAGATCCACGGCAGAAACCAAAATCAACATACCCACCGCAGAGGACATCGCAAGGAAGATCAACTCAGAGAATTGCTTTCCTTTAGTCGCTGGGTTTTCGTACATCATGATCATAGAAACACCAGCAGCAACCAGAGCAATTCCGCCCATCCACTGAGTAACACCATCAAAGATCAAACCGTTATTGAACGCTGTTTTACCCGCACCACCAAAAACCATCAAAAGACCGATTGATACTACGATACCGATCAATGCTTGAGACAACGTGATGATAGGACTTTGTTCGCGATTACCACGCAAAACTTTTACAGTTAGTGGAACCAAACTCGTTAAAAAAAGAGCGATCATCGGCGAAACAAGAAGAATGTCAGCCAAACCAATATTGATATTCATTATTTATCTCCTTGTTCCGGTGCGCTTGCTTCAGCTTTCACTTCAGCAGGAACTGCAACACTAGCTTGCGCAGGTGTCGCTGCACTAGGTGCAGAAATAGTCAGATTGTAGTTATTCTTGTTATTCACAAGATAATCGATGCTCGCTTTTGAGTAGTTCATGAAATTATTCGGAAACAAACCCATCCAGAAAACCATCAGAACCAAGGGAATCAATACTGCAATCTCGCGGCAGTTCAAATCATGAAGCGGATGATGTTCATCTTTAACAAGCTCACCTTGTGGCCCGAAGAACACTCGTTTAAACATCCACAACATGTAAACTGCACCAAGTACAACTCCAGTTATCGCAAAGTATGCAAATACTGGTTGCGCCTTGAAAGTACCCATCAAAATCAAAAACTCACCTACGAAACCATTCGTCATCGGCACGGCAATTGACGAAAGCGTGATGATAAAGAAGAAGATCGTAAACAAAGGTAATACACCAGCCAAGCCACCGTATTTAGAAATTTCACGGGAATGCGTTCGTTCGTAGATCATACCAATCAGCAAGAACAACGCCCCTGTAGAAATACCGTGATTCAACATTTGGTACAAACCACCGTGCATACCATAAGAGTTGAACGCAAACAGACCCAACAAGATATAACCCATGTGCGACACTGAAGAGTACGCGACAAGTTTTTTAACATCCGGCTGAACCATTGCCACCAATGCCCCATAGATAATACCAACTGTGCCGATCAGCATGAACAACCAAGCCCAGTATTCAGAAGCTTCAGGGAACAATGGAATCACCCAGCGCATGAAACCATAAGTACCCATTTTAAGCATCACGCCGGCAAGAATTACAGAACCCGGAGTTGGCGCTTCAACGTGGGCATCAGGTAACCATGTATGAAGTGGGAAGATTGGAACTTTAATTGAAAACGCCAGTGCGAAAGCAAAGAACAACAACGTTTGAAGGCTGAAGAATGTTCCACCCACGAATGGGATTTTCAATTTATAGAAATCAAGAAGACTTGCACTCATTTGGCCCGTCGCCTCTTGAGTCAAATACATCATATAGATCATCGCCACAAGCATCAGTACAGAACCTGCCATTGTGTAGATGAAGAACTTAACTGTTGCATAGATTCTGCGTGAACCACCCCAGATACCGATCATGAAGTACATCGGAACAAGAGATAATTCCCAGAATACATAGAAGAAGATCGCATCCATCGCCAAGAAAGTTCCCAGCATCGCCGTTTGCAAGATGAACAAGCAAACGTGGAAGCCTTTCACTCTTTCGGAAATCGCCGTCCAGCTACCCAAAATAATGATCGGAGTAAGGAACGTCGTCAAAAGAACCAACCACAAAGAGATCCCATCGACCCCCATGAAGTAACTGATCCCAAAACGTTCAATCCACATATAACGCTCAACCATTTGAAGGTTTGCGGTATTGGGATCGAACTGTTGGAACAAGCCCAAAGAAACAACGAATTCAATGACCGCGAAGCCAAGAGCCAAAGGGCGAAGAGTCTTCGCATTTGGCCAAACTGCCACGATCAGAGCAAATAAAAGAGGTAGAAAAACAATAGTACTCAGGATCATATCTTACCTCATGATCACAAATGAAAGGACAACAACAACACCGATACCAATGTACATCGCATATTGCTGCATATTTCCTGTTTGAAGAGAACGGCTCAAAGAACCCATTCCGCGCATCAAATCCCCTGCCCAGTACGTGCACTTGTCGATGAAGTTTACATCAACGTAGTACCAAGTGTTCTTACTTAGGTTTACCAAAGGATTAATGATTCCGCCGAAGTACGCTTCGTCCACGAAATATTTGTTATAAATTAAGTTGTACATAGGCTTAATGCTTTCAGCGAATTTCTTCGGAGTCTCAGGAGACTTCACATAGAACTGATAAGCAACGATCGCAGAGATCAACGCCAAACCAACAGAGGTACCCATCAAAGCCCACTCAGTGGAAGCTTCCATGTGGTGCATGTTCGGAATTTCTTTAATCAACGGATGCAACCAGTGTTCCCAAACGTTCGGGATCTCACCAAGGTGCTCACCGATTACGTGCGGAATACCGATCCAACCACCAATAACTGACAACACCGCAAGAACGATCAATGGGATCGTCATCAATGCTGGAGATTCATGTGGATGAACATCGGCTGGAACACGAGATTTACCCCAGAACGTCAAAGCCATCAAACGAGTCATATAGAACGCTGTCAAAGTCGCACCCAAAGCACCCGCCGCCCACAACCAAGGGGAACCCATTGGAGAGTTGAACGCGTAAGCCAAGATTTCATCCTTAGAGAAGAAGCCCGCAAACGGTGGCATACCGATAATCGCCAACCAACCCAACAAGAATGTGATGTGAGTGATTGGAAGATATTTCTTCAGCGCGCCCATCTTACGAATATCTTGTTCTTCATGCATCGCATGGATCACGGAACCAGAACCTAAGAACATAAGGGCTTTAAAGAAAGCGTGAGTCATCAAGTGGAACATGGCTGCGCCAAAAGCACCAACACCGCAAGCTAGGAACATATACCCAAGTTGTGATACGGTCGAATAAGCCAGAACCTTTTTGATATCCCATTGGGTCATACCAATCGTAGCTGCCAAAACTGCTGTCGCAGCCCCAATGATCGCAATAACCATCATTGTATTTGGCGCCATGATAAACAAAGGATTCAAACGTACGATCATGTAAACACCGGCAGTTACCATCGTCGCGGCATGGATCAACGCCGAAACTGGAGTTGGACCGGCCATCGCATCTGGAAGCCATACGTACAATGGAATTTGTGCTGATTTACCGGTTGCACCGACAAACAAGAACATTGTTCCTAAAGTCACGGCTCCCAACCAAGATGATTCAACAACCGTTGGAGCCAACGCATTTAGTTCATGGAAATTCAAAGTTCCAAAAGTCATGAACAAGACAAACATACCTAGCAAGAAAGCAGCATCACCAACACGGTTGGTAATGAAGGCTTTCATACCTGCTGCTGCCTTTTCTGAATCAGTGAACCAGAAACCGATCAATAAGTAAGAGCAAAGACCTACACCTTCCCAACCTACGAACATCACAAGTAAGCTATCGCCCAAAACGAGCAATAACATATTAAAGATGAACAGATTCAGGTATGCGAAGTATTTTGCGACGCCTTTATCATGGTGCATGTACCCGATAGAGAACATATGAATCAAAGTACCAACACCTGTGATCACAAGAATCATGATGGCGCTGATCTGATCGACAACAAACCCCGCGTTGATTTTAAACTTATCAACTGCCATCCATTCGAAAAAGCTCACCGCAATTCTGCGTGCATCTTCAGGCATGGAAACGAGATCGATCACTAATAAGATAGAACAAACAAAAGAGATCGCTACTGCAACTGTCGCAATCACACCCGCCACATTGGCAGAGTGCTTTTTATAACGGAAGCCGTTGATCAGGAAACCAACAAGCGGGCTCAGGATAACAATGGCCATTAAAACTGAATGATTCATAGGGCCTATCCTTTCAAGTGCTCAAAGAAGCGAATATTCACTTCGTTAAAGCGTTTAAAGATAGATACTGCAAGCGCCAAGCCCACAGCCGCTTCTGCTGCTGCAATCGTCATAACAAAAAACACCATAATGTGTCCGTCAAGGTGACCCATGTATTTGCTGAACGCCACAAACGTCAAGTTCACAGAATTCAACATCAACTCGACTGACATCAAAAGAACGATGATGTTACGACGAACCAAAACACCCGCCATACCCATTGTAAAAAGGATCGCGGAAAGAACAAGATAATGAGTCAAACCGATATTATTGATGAAATCAGTGTTCATGTGTTCCACCTTTACTGCGAGAAAGAGCTACGGCACCAAC
The DNA here is from genome assembly GCA_046070625.1 of Bdellovibrio sp. GTDB lineage: Bacteria > Bdellovibrionota > Bdellovibrionia > Bdellovibrionales > Bdellovibrionaceae > Bdellovibrio. The sequence continues at coordinate 19,643 of JBJTMR010000248.1, forward strand.
TGCGATCACCAAAAGAAGAACGCCCAATGCCTCAAAGCCAAAGATATATTTAGAGAACAAAATTTGCCCAAGGGCTTTTGTCGTTTCCATACCTGTACCAACAAGCACGGGATTGTCCGTAGTTTTTTCAACCATCAAACCTCTGGACATCGCGATGGCACCAATCACTAGACCTGCCAACAAACCAACTGAGGCAATCTTAAGTACCCCAGAAAGCTTGCCACGCGTGAAAGCTTGAATATCCGCTTTCAAGTCGAAAAGCATGATTACCATGGTGAAAAGAACCATCACGGCACCGGCGTAAACAATCAATTGAACACCCGCAATAAAGAAGGCGTTCAAGGTTACAAACAACGCTGAGATTCCAACCATTGTCATGGCCAAACTCAAAGCGGAATAAATAGGATTCTTCAATAGGATCACCATCAGGCCAGAGCCCAATGTTACGATCGCTAAGAACCAAAATAGAAAAGCGTCTGCTGTCACTTTTTATCTCCTTACAAAGATGCCAAGTAAATCACGAAAGCCGTGATAATTGTGTTCGCCAATGCCCAAGGAAGCATTGTTTTCCATCCCAAATCCATCAACTGGTCATAGCGGAAACGTGGCAAAGTCCAACGAACCCAAATGAACACCCAAAGGAACAAGAAGAATTTAACGTTGAAAACCAAGAAGTGAATCAACGCTACCAAAGCTGAAGCCCAGTTAGCGTTTGAAGTCACAGTCATAGCCCATTGATGAACTTGGTCCACTGTAACAAACGGAATACCGTAGCCACCGAAGAAGAAAATCGCCATCAAACCAGAAGCGATCATCATGTGACCATATTCACCGATGAAGAACATATTGAACTTGAAACCACCGTACTCAGTGTGGAAACCAGCAACAAGCTCAGACTCGCCCTCTGCTAAGTCGAATGGAAGACGATTTGATTCTGCAAATGTTGAAGAGAAGAACAACAAGGCACCCAATGGTTGGTAGAAAATACCCCAATTTGGCAGCCAGTTTGCAGCGATCGTGTAACCCATAAATTGGAAGTGCAAAGGACCTTGTTGGGCCAATGTCATATCACCCAGATGGAAGGTTCCGTACATCATGATGACGCCAACAATTGAAAGACCTAAAGCCAATTCATAAGAGATTGTTTGCGCGGAAGCACGCAAAGCTCCCATCAAAGAATACTTATTCCCAGAACCCCAACCCGCCATCAACATCGTGTATGCCGCTAAGGAAGAAACACCCAAGATGAATACGATACCAACACCGATATCATAACCTTGAACTAGGAAAGTGTATGGACCCCATGTTTGACCAAATAATTCAAATGTACCCACTGAAATCGGCGTCGACATTGGAATTGCAGAAAAAGCAACCGCACCTGGAATCAACGCAAACACCGGAGCTGCATAGTACAACAATGGTTTTGCTGTCGAAGGAACGAAGGCTTCTTTCGTCAAAAACTTTACAGCGTCGGCCAATAACTGCATCAATCCAAGTGGACCCACGCGATTTGGACCTAAGCGATTTTGAATGAAAGCAGAACCACGACGCTCAACCCACACAAGGATCGGCACGAGTTGAACCATCATCAAAAAGATAACAACGAGCTTAAGCCCGTTGACGATAATTTCGAATGCGTCTTTACCCATTCCCATTGATTAATCCCATTCCAATGCTTTTGATTTAACTTCCCAAAATAGACCGAAGATGAACACGGCCAAGAAGAAGATCATTGATCCGAATACAAATGCACCCTGACCTGAAGCGATGAAATCGCGGAACGATATCGCCCATGGGTACATAAAAATGATCTCAATATCGAAAAGAATAAAAAGAATCGCCGTAAGATAAAACTTCACGGAAACCTTTGTATCTTTTTTATCTAGAGAAGGGAGACCACACTCGTAGGGCTCGTACTTAACCGGATGATAATGAACTTTTCCGCCGGTCTTAATCGATAGCCAGACAAGAAAACTGCCAAATAGCGCAATAAAAATAACGATGAAAATGATTCCACCGAGTGCCACAAACCCTCCAAAGTTGTCGTTATTATTTGGATTTCAATTAGTTATATATGTGGTGTCCCGGAAATCCAAGAAATATGAATGGAAACAAGGCGATAACCGTGGCAACATGGGCTCACTAAATGAAAGCCGAAATGACTCACACAAGGCTCGAGTCGATTCTCGAAAGAGCCTTTGAAACAACTCGCGGAAAAATTCAAGTGACCGGAGCTTCTTCTCCGCTCGCGCTCGCTTTCTTTTTGTCACAAACTTACTCTAAAAAAATCAACAGCTTGCCGCACCTAGTTGTTGTTGGTAGTCACGCAGAAGCTTTGGAACTACAACAGCTTCTGCTGTTCTTTGACCCACTTCGTCACAGTACAATCTTACCTGCTTTCGACGTTTCAGCCTATTCCGGACTTTATCCGAACTCGCAAAGCACCTCAGACCGGATCAAATTTGCAGCGAAAGCTCAGGGAGCAAAGGCTGGGGAAATCTTCATCGCCTCATCTGACGCGCTGATGCAAAAAACAATGCCGGTGAAAATTCTGAAGGAATTCTCGCGAACTGTGAAGGTTGGTGATGAGCTTCCCGAAAATATCGCCGACTACTTGAACTCTTTAGGCTATGTCTCCGCACCGATGGTTGAGGATAAGGGACAATTTGCTCTGCGTGGCGGGATCGTCGATATTTTCCCACCAACGGAAGCTCACCCGGTACGTTTGGATCTATTCGGTGACCAAGTGGAAACACTTCGGCACTTCGGGATTGATGATCAAAGAAGTACGGACGAAATTACATCTTTCTTACTAACTCCGGCTCGTGAAGTCCTCTTTCGCGATGAAACTCACGAAAGACTTTTGCAACGAGTCCGCGCTTCCATCGACGATCGCCCCGTTGATAAAGCAGAAGCCGACGAAACTTTGCGCTCTCTGGTTTTAAAAAACACCTTTCCTGGTGTGGAGTTCTTACTTCCTTATTTTTATGGAGACCTCGCGAGTCCGTTAGATCATTTTCCGGGAGCCTTAAATGCGTGGTTCTTGGATCCCGTAGAGATTTCTCGCTGCGCCGATGAATCTTTGGCAGAGCTTAAAACGGATTATGCTAACAGCACGAGCCATGTAATCCGGCCTGAAATGGACTTGTTGTTCACAGCCTTCGATCAAATTTCCTTTCCAGAAAATTCGCGCCAAGTTTACTTTTCCTCATTAGAATATCTGGATACTGACAGAGACTCTGATGAAGGCCATGTTGAGTATCGTACTGCTTTAACTCAAGATTTTACGAACTTATCCTTGGCAAACACTGTCGGCAGTGAGCTCTGGTTGCAGGCCGCAACTAATAAACTTCATAAATGGCGCGATGATGGTTATCGCATCTTCGTCAGCACAAAGAATCAATCTCACATCGATCGCCTTTCGCTTATTTTTGAAAAGCTTGATTTAAAAGCAGCGCGCACCAATCAAGATGACTATAAGTGGGATTCTTGGTTGCAAGAACAAGAATCGAATAAGCACTTAGTTCATATCGTCCCTCGCTATCTTTCCAGCAGCCTTCGTTTGGAAGAGGAACGCATCATCTTTTTGCGGGATGAAGATTTTTATGGAAAGAAAGCTCGCAACAGAGAATCTTCGGCCGCTCAAGATTTTCAAAAACAAGCGAAGCGTTTGGCTTTTGGCGATTTAAAGCCTGGTGACTTGGTCGTCCACGTTAAACATGGGGTCGGTCAGTACGAAGGCCTTAAAATTATGAATATCGGTGGTGTTGAATCCGAGTTCATACAAGTTGGATTTAAAGATAAAGACAAACTGTACTTACCCGTTTATCGCGTGGGTCAGTTACAAAAGTTTTCTGGCGCCGGCGTCACCACCGTTTTAGACAAGCTCGGTGGTACAGCTTGGGAAAAAACCAAAGCAAAAGTTAAATCTCACGTCAAAGATATCGCCGCTGATCTTTTAGCTCTCTATGCAAAACGTGCTGAAATGCATCGCCCTCCATTTGTCTTTAATGAAAATGAGATCGCTCTTTTTGAAAATGGTTTCCCTTACGAAGAAACCAACGATCAGATGCGTGCGATTAATGACATTCTAAAAGATCTTAAATCTACCAAACCTATGGATCGCTTGGTCTGCGGTGATGTGGGTTTTGGCAAAACGGAAGTGGCCATGCGCGCAGCCTTTTTTGCAGTACAAGCAAGAAAGCAAGTTGCAATCTTAGCACCCACCACCGTTTTAACCTTCCAACATTTTGAGACTTTCAAAAAGCGTTTTGAAGGATGGCCCGTTGATATTAGAGTCCTCAATCGATTTGTCACTCCCGCTGAAACAAAGAAAACCTTGCAAGACCTTAAGGACGGCAAAGTTGATTTGGTCGTTGGCACACACAAGCTTCTTGGTTCGACAGTCGGCTTCAAAGATCTGGGCTTACTCATCATTGATGAAGAGCAAAAGTTTGGCGTTACTCATAAAGAAAAAATTAAGAAGATAAAAACCAGTGTCGACACGCTGACCCTATCCGCAACTCCAATTCCACGAACGTTGAATATGGCCCTAGTCGGAATTCGTGATTTGAGTTTGATTAACACCGCTCCCGTGGATCGCCTTCCAACTCGTACCTTTGTTACCAAGTTCGATGAAGAAACTGTTCGCAAAGCCATCACTGCGGAAATCTCTCGTGGCGGCCAAGTTTACTTTATCCACAATCGCATCGAATCCATTTATGGTTTGGCCGATGAAATTCGCAGTATTGTTCCGGAGGCGCGAATTAAAGTCGCCCACGGGCAAATGGAAGAACATGAACTTGAAAAAGCGATGCTCTCTTTCTTCCATCACGAAATTGATGTTTTGATTTGCACTGCTATTGTTGAATCCGGCATGGACGTACCTCGGGCGAATACGATGTTTATCGATTCCGCCCACATGTTTGGCTTATCTCAACTTTATCAATTGCGTGGACGCGTAGGTCGTTCAAAAACCAGAGCTTATTGTTATTTGATGATGCCCCGAAATCGTAAACTAGACAAAGAGCAGCAAGAACGACTTAAGATCATTCAGGAAAATACCGCTCTAGGAAGTGGAATCAAGATTGCACAATATGACCTTGAGCTTCGTGGTTCCGGGAATATTCTGGGTGAAGAACAATCAGGACACATCAACTCCGTCGGTTATGAACTGTATATGGATCTTCTGAATGAAGCGTTAGCCGAAGCTAAGGGCGAGAAATTTGACGACATGGATCTGGATCCGGAAATCAACCTGAAGATCCCAGCGCTTATTCCTGACAGCTATATTAAAGATATTCGCATTCGTTTGGGATATTATAAGGCTCTTGCCGAAATCACCTCGCACGACGATCTGGATCGCATCGAAGAAGAATTGCGTGATCAGTTCGGACCAATTCCTGAGCAGACCGTGAACTTGATGGGCTTGATGTTGATTCGTCGTCAATGTAAAGAACTCGGAGTTCGTGATATCAGCGCCGGAGTGACGTCAGTGTCTTTGATATTTACGGAGAAAACCAAACTTAATCCAGCCACCGTCATTCAACTGGCCGTGCGTGAAGGCAAGAAGTACTCCGTGACTCCGGACAACCGCTTGAATATCAAAATCGCGACAATCACGTGGTCTGCCGTCCATGGTGAACTTGAACGCTTAATAGCGCTTATTTAAATTAAAACTCCAGACGAAGTCCTGCACCGAAAGTCATTTCCGTTTCCATATTAGGCTCGGTATTACTGCCTGCTTTTGCATACTGAATCATATAGAGATCAACAAAGGTGTTCTCTAAGCCGATATTATATGTCGCTTCCTTCGCCACGTCGTAGTCGATCCAGTCCAACTGCAAAAGGACACCCAATGTATAAGCATAACCCGTGCTCGTCGTTTCGGACTTTGAGGTCGTCGCATTATGGTCGGTCACACCCATTTGATAAGCAGAAAATCCCACATAAGGAGCCGCGTAAGGTTCTGCCATTAAGGCATCTAAAGTCAGGCGTGCGTTGAGAGCATATTTAGTAATATCAAGTTTACGGTCTTCCCCGCTGCGCGCATCAGATATTGAACCCGTCGCGGCGCCAACTCCAAGTGATAAAGATCCGATAGCAATATTATATTTGTAATCAATCCCGAACCCTATCAAGGGAACGGCATCACTGCTGTACATTGCCTCATAAGTTTTCGCATCCAATGCTGACACGAACTTCTTCGGTACAAATTGCTCGTAAGTAAGACCAACGTAAACACCGTGATGTGCGCGACGATCACGATAATTCGCAAGAATGTCCTGAGGAACTTCAACTTCAACCAGACCCCGAGGATCGCCCTCTTGTGCTCGCGCCGCTTCGCCAACCCCCAGAAGCAATCCCAAAAATATTAACACACTTACTTTTGATATAAGACTTTGGTGCAATTTCATGCTGTAACTCAAATCTTGTCTATTCCCACTATTGGCGAATGGTACTCTAGTCCATATGGTAAAGTATATCAGGGAAACTTCTCGGATTTTGAGTATTAGTCTGTTGTTTTGCATTTTTCCCGCCCTTGTTCTAGCTCAAGGGAAATCATTAAACCAACTCATCGATCAAAAGATTTCAAAGATGACCCTCGAGGAAAAAGTCGGTCAGTTATTCATCGTCGGCTTTCCCTATACCAAAATGGATAAAAACCTCGAGACCTTTGTGGCTACTTACAAACCAGGTTCTTTTTTACTCTTTAAAAGAAACATCCAATCCGCCGAACAAATCAAAACGCTTAACAGTCAGTTGTACCAGTTAGCCTTTAAAACAAGTCACCTTCCTCCCTTGATTGCAATCGATCAAGAGGGTGGTGCCGTTTCAAGGTTGCCAATCAACCCGGCCCCTCCCAATGCTCTGGCAATCGGGCAGACTCAGTCCCCTCTTTTGGCAGAAGAATTGGGTTATCAAACGGGACTTTTTCTACGCGAAGTGGGTTTCAACATGAATCTAGCGCCCGTACTTGATGTGGCGGATCCCTTTGGGACAAGTTTTATCGGAGTACGATCTTTTGGCGCAGATCCAGAGCTGGTAAAAGAAATCGGCGTTGCCTATTCAAAAGGTCTTTTGCGATCTCGGGTTATTCCAACAGCAAAACACTTTCCCGGGACTGGAGACTTAAAGGCGGATCCGCATGCCACAGTGGTGAATAACTCCGCCTCAATTTCTGCATTGAAAAAGAAAGATCTGATTCCCTTCGCCGGCTACAGCTCTTTGGGATCAAATATTGCCGTCATGCTTTCTCACTCGATCTATCCCGCACTTGACAGTTCACGCGAACCTGCAAGCTTTTCCCCGAAGATATCCACAGAACTTTTGCGCAAAGACTTGAAATATCAAGGTCTCGTAGTCACGGACGACTTGCAGATGAAAGGATCGCGCACCTTACTGCGCCCAGAACTTGCGGCTCTGAAGGCAATCAAAGCTGGTGCCGATGTCGTGATGCTTACGTGGTCATTTGAAGACCAACAGAAAGCTATCAACACAGTTCGCCTTGCAGTGAAAAATGGAGAAATCACAGACTTAGAATTAAAAACAAAACTCCGTCGTATTCTTACGACCAAGGCATTTGCGAATATTTACCGTCGCGACCCCACTTTGCCATCTCTGATTTCTGCCACTGGCTTAAGCTCACCAGCCTATGCCAATCTTGAAGAACAAGTTCTTACAGAAAATATGAAGACAAACTTGATTGCGAAAAAACTACCCCAAGCTGGCAAGCCTCGTAAGCCCGCGTCGCTTCCATCAGTGTGTGCATTTTCACCATCTCAAGATTTTTTGAATAGCTTTAAGTCTGGAGCAACACAAAAGGTCTCGATAAAACGATTGCAAAGTAATACCTCCGGCAAGGAAATAATCCTGAATGCTCCATCAAAGCAATGCTCGATTGTCCTCATTGGCGTGACCGGCAAAAAGACCGCGGCAATCATAAAATCTTTGCCACTTGAGTTTAAGAAAAGAACTGTGGTCGTGAATTTAGGAGCTCCGGGACTGGTTCCAAAGCAACGACCATATCGTCGGTTGATTCAGTTATACTTTAATCACAAAGACTCAGGTAAAAAAGTGGCCGAACAGTTTACTGAAATTCTTTCCGACGATGCAGAAAGCTTTGCGATCTTAAATTAAAGTGTACGAACCATCACCTCGCCCGAGGCCGTTCGGATTTTACCAAGCTCCATCAGTAAAACACTCATGCGATCATAAGTGTTTATATCTAAATTATTCCATAGATTTATTTTCTGTACTCGTTCGACGGCGGCTTCCGCAGCCACAACACCTTTACGTACTTTCAGTTGATAACAGCGATCGTCTTCAACTGTTTTAAATTCAATATCCGCATTCAAAATGCGCGTGAGTTCTTTAGAGCGCAGATAAGTCTTTCCCGCCCTAGTGATATGACGTTCAATTTTATCTGCAATGTCCTCAGCAGTTAGGACGATTTCTGTATCTTCAAGCTCCAAAGGATTATCAAGAGACTCGTCGGTTATGTTGTCTTCGTCCTCTGTAGTAAAGTCGTATTGACGATTCCACCAAACTCCTAAGGCCAAAAGTGTTCGCATGTTGATTTTACCTATTGAAAACCCATAGCGTTCGCAAAAAGTCGCCACGCCTTCTTTAACCAGCAATCCATCTATTTGCTCATAAAAAATGTGGTCATGGAAATCACCGCTAACAACACAAGAACTCAAATTGCGAAGAGACTCAAACACGACACTCGAAGAAAAAGGACCAAAATAAAATTCTTCATTTTGTTCAAAGTCCATTTCTGTGAAATCCCGATTAAAAAAGACCAAGCCACGTTTACTCGCTTTCAAGCTAATATTATAGCGCGGATCCAGGCGCTTAATCTCATCCGTCTCTAATAAAGCGGCTTCCAATGGGCTACCGCAGACGGTGACCTTCAGATCATAGACCTGGGTTAACATCTCAAGCTTCCGGGGATCACGATTCTTCTGTCCACGAAAGTAACTATTCACTCGATCTTTTAAAGACGTCGCTTTTCCAACATACAGTATTTCATCCCATTTACTGACCATACGATAAACACCAGGCTCATCCGGAAGGCTGAGGCGTTTTTCTTTTGGTAAAGGGTATTCATACTTTGTGCGCGAGGTCTTGGGCGTCACTGCCAGCCAATCTTGTAACTGCTGGTGGGTTTCCACGCCTTGTTCTTGCAACAGTTCAGTTAAGCCCAGCCAAATGGCTCTGGTCGCTTCCACCTGCTGAGCAGAACGCTTAAAGTCTGTCGACGGAAATCCAAAATATCCCGCCAGCCCCTTAATTCCTCGGGTGGGCAAATTTGGCAGCAAACGTTTTGCGATTTCATGGGTACAAAGAATCTCAAGCTTATTTTCTTTTTCAATTTTTTTGAATGCCTCTGCCAGAAAGGGCTTTTCAAACTGAGCAAAATGAATGACACATGGATGGTTTTGAAAACGCTCTTCAAAAACCAGAAATAGTTCTTCAATAGATCGTGCAGAGGCCATATCTTCGTTGAAGATCCCGGTAATTAACTGAATACGATAGGGAATTTTTTCGTCGTTTGGAAGTTGTACCAAGGAGCTTTCAACTGGGCCGTTATTATCCGCCCACGCTATCTCTAGAATGTGAGCGCCGCTTTCAGGTTTCGTTCCCGTTGTCTGAAGATCCAGAAAGAAAAGGGGCATTTCCTTTAAATTCATTTCTGTACATCTTTCATGGCTTCGACTCGTTTCCAGAAGTCGCTGACGTCAGCAATAATTTTTTGTGACACCAATTCTTGCGGTGAATTTTCAAACCAGCCTTGGGGCATGGTCTCAGCGTAAGTGTTTTCAAGAAAACGTGCATCCATCAGGACCACTAATCCCTTGTCGTCTTCAGAACGAATCACCCGTCCGGCAGACTGAATGGTTTTTGCCATCGCTGGATAGACGTAGGTATAATTAAATGCCACATCTTTCTCGTAAGCTTTTTCATAGTATTGGCGAACTTGCTCTCGTTCGAAATCAAAAGTTGGTAACGCGGGACCAATTACGAAAGCACCGATAAGCATCTCTCCTGGGAAGTCTACACCTTCAGAAAATACCCCGCCCTGCACGGCTAACAAAAGCGTGGGCATTGTTTGATTCTTCATAAACGATAGAAAATCTTCCACCCGCGCGGCTTTCATTTCTCTTTGTTGCACAAGGCGTTGATAGAAGGATTCCTTAAGGTATTTTTCTACGTCCTTCATAAATTCAAAACTCGGAAACAAGGCAATGTAATTTCCCGGCTTCACTGTCATGATTTTTTCCATCGCTTGCGCAATCTTTGGCGCACTCTGACCGCGCTCTCGGTACTTCGTTGAAATCTGCGGGATGAGTAAAATTTTGCGATGATCTTTAGGGAATGGTGAAATGAATTCTAAACATTCGGTGCTGTCACCATCCAAACCTAAAAGCTTCATCGAATAATTAAATGGCTTCAACGTCGCAGAAAATGCCACGACATTCTTGAAAGACTTATAAACTTCGCTAAGATGAGATGAAGCATCACAACATGTGACTTTCAAAGTCTCGTTGTCTTCACCGTAAATCTTATTTTTCTGGTAAGTTCGAAAGAACTCTGGCCCTTCAAGTTCCATGGAATGGGTAAAATCGCTCCAAAAATTTGCCAGTCGCAAAACGCCATCTTGCGGTTGTATTTCAATATCCGCTTCCAAATATTCAGCTAAGAACTCACGGATTTTCTTTTCCAGTTCAAAAATCGGCTCAAAGTCAATTTGCACAATCCGGGATTCGCCTCGATAGGCCTCAATCACGTCAATGGCCTCTTTACATAACCCTAGCGCCCGCTTCATAAAGCGAACATGAACCTTTCCTAGGGAACCCTCAAGCTGCCGTAGGTCCCTGGTGGAAATGCTCGGTGAAAAATAGTCTTGGGCTCGGGGTGGCAAATTATGGGCTTCATCAATAACTAAGTTAGGTTTTTCTTGAGGCTCCAGTAAAGGGGCCTCCAAACGGCCTAAAAGGCTTCGTAAAGAAAAGACATAGTTGTAGTCCGCAATTACGACATCAGCGCGCTCAATGGCCTCTACGGACAGTTCAAAGGGACATACTTGGTACTCTTCACCAAGGTCCCGCAATTTCTTTTGCGTTAACGAGCGAAGTTTTGAAATTTTATTTACTAAATCGTTATCGGCAAGCTTCTTATAATAGTCTTTGGCAAATTCACAGTATTGCGGATTACACAATGGCTCCGCTTTAAAGCACATTTTACTTTTAGCTGTGATGGTCAGTGGTCGAATATTTGCGCCTAAATGCTGTAAGCGCTCGACGGCCTCTTCGGCCACCTGGTGTTGGGAATTCTTCGGAGTTACATAAATCACTTTCTGTCCACGCGTCAGAGCTTCCTTGAGCGATGGATAAAGCACGCCGATTGTCTTCCCTAAGCCTGTTGGCGCCTGAATAATCAATGACTTTCCGGTGGTAAACCCGTTTTCGATACTGTTAATCAGCTCTTTTTGTCCCGGTCGAGGTGATGAAAATGGAAACTGTAAGTCCGTCGCAAGATCGATGCGTTTCTTAAAGAGCTTTTCACGAATCTTAGTTTCGTCCACAAGTTCTTTGAGCCGTAACTGGAGCCAGCTCTCGTATTCATCCAAATCCAGCTCGAAATGAATTTCACTCTGTTTGAAGTTTCGCGATGATACCAAAAGCATTCTTAAGTCCGGTACGACTCCGGTGTGCTTGTAGTGGATATACCCATAAGTTTTAAGCTGCCAAACATAGGGATGGTTTTCATCTGTCGTTAGCTTATGCTCTAAGCTATCAATCTCGAACGCAGACTTTATTTCCTCAATCAGAACATCATCGCCTTCAACAATCCCATCCACTCGCCCAGAAATTACGAAGAGATATTTTCCGACGGGAACTTCTAGGGAAAGCTTTTTTTCGGCTATGTATAGAGGATTCTCACGGATACGACGACGTTGAACGGCTTGATGAATTTCGTTTCCAAGTTGCGGAGTCTGTCCATAGCCGGAATTCAGTTCAATACTACCCACCCGCGGACAAGGCACCGCGAACTGGCGAATATCAATTTGAACTTTCCTCTGTGAACTCTTCTCTACCATCAACCCCACTCTAGCACAGCCTTTCAAAGGTACGCCGTACCTTTTTGACATGCATCGCAGAATATGAGCTTCGATGACAAAAAGAAAAAGGCCCAAGTTCATCACTTGAGCCTTTTTTTGTTTTCCTAATATAGAAGGAACTATTTTTTCGCAGCTACTGTGTTTTCAGCAACTTCGATTTTCGCTCTTGCGCGAGTCCACTCTTTTTGGAACTCAGTCCAATCAGTGTCTGTGATAACTTCGTCTAGGACGTGCTTCTCAGATTTAGCTAGGTACTCTTTCGTTGCAGCAAGATCGATTTCTTCTGGCAAATCCGCGATGTTCGCAAGAACGTTCACGCCTTCAGGGGATACTTGGCAATAACCCCAGCTGATAACAGCTTGGTTTTGCTTTTCTTGACCCTTAAGTCTCCATTTCATAACACCAATTGCTAGTGTTGTGATTAGAGGCGCGTGACCAGGAAGAATATTAAGTTCTCCTTTAAAACCAGGCACAGTCACTTCTTCAACCTCTTGGTCTACTAGAAGACGACGCTCTGGAGTCACGATAGTCAGTTTAAACATAAATCACCTTTTCTTAAAGCGGCCGTTAAGCCGCTTCATGAAGACGGAATCCTTCCGGATTACGCCTGCAACTTCTTAGCTTTTTCGATAACGTCTTCGATAGTACCAACAAGGTAGAACGCTTGCTCAGGAAGAGCATCGTGCTTACCTTCAAGGATTTCTTTGAAGCCCTTAACAGTGTCTTTGATATCAACGTAACGACCTGGCAAACCAGTGAATTGCTCAGCAACGAAGAACGGCTGAGACAAGAAACGTTGGATTTTACGAGAACGAGATACAACAAGTTTATCTGATTCAGACAACTCATCCATACCAAGGATCGCGATGATATCTTGAAGTTCACGGTTACGTTGCAACAACGCTTGAACGTCACGAGCGCATTTGTAGTGCTCTTCACCGATAACAGCCGGATCCAAAAGACGTGAAGTAGACGTCAATGGGTGAACCGCTGGGAAGATCGCCATAGCTGCGATATCACGATCAAGATTTGTAGTCGCATCCAAGTGAGTAAATGTAGTTGCTGGAGCTGGATCCGTGTAGTCATCGGCTGGTACGTAGACCGCTTGAACTGACGTGATCGAACCTTTTTTAGTAGAAGTGATACGCTCTTGAAGAGTCCCCATCTCAGTTGCCAACGTTGGTTGGTAACCTACCGCTGAAGGGATACGACCCAACAACGCAGAAACTTCAGCACCCGCTTGAGTAAAGCGGAAGATATTATCAACGAAGAAAAGAACGTCTTGGTTTTCAACGTCACGGAAGTACTCAGCAACAGTCAAACCAGTCAAAGCAACACGCGCACGCGCTCCTGGTGGCTCATTCATTTGACCGAAAACTAGAGAAGTCTTAGCCAATACGCCAGACTGTCTCATCTCTTGCCACAAGTCATTACCTTCACGAGTACGCTCACCTACACCGGCGAATACAGAGAAACCACCGTGCTCAGTCGCGATGTTACGGATAAGCTCTTGGATAAGAACTGTTTTACCAACACCCGCACCACCGAACAAACCGATTTTACCACCCTTAGCGTAAGGTGCTAGCAAGTCTACGACTTTGATACCAGTCATCAACATTGCTGCAGATGTCGCTTGTTCTTCGAACTTAGGAGCAGTTCTATGAATACCCCAATGTTCTTTTGCGTTTACTGGACCCATTTCGTCGATTGGTTCACCAACTACGTTGATGATACGACCCAAAGCTTCGCGACCTACTGGTGCTGTGATTTGAGTGCCCAATGCTTTAACTTTTTCGCCACGAACTAAACCTTCAGTTTGGTCCATAGAGATAGTTCTTACTACGCCGTCACCCAGATGCTGAGCAACTTCAAGAACTAGGTTGAATTCAACGTCAGAGATAAATTTATTTGATACACGAAGAGCAGAATTGATCGCAGGAAGTTCTCCGCCTTCGAATTCTACGTCCACTACGGGACCCATAACTTGTTTTACTTTACCGAATGCCATTATTCAGCTCCCTATCCTTTAAGCGCTTCAGCGCCAGATACGATTTCAATCAATTCTGTAGTAATTTTTTCTTGTCTCAATTTGTTGTACGTCAGAGTGAGCTTGTTGATCATCTCTTTCGCGTTGTTTGTCGCGTTTTCCATCGCACTCATACGAGCACCATGTTCACCCGCAACAGACTCGGACATACATCTGTAAACCTGAAGGTCGAAATGCTTTTCAAGCAACTCTTTAATGATTTGCTCTGGAGAAGGTTCGAAGATCATGTCGACAGCAAAGTTCGATGCAGTCTCAGCTTCTGTCTTGAAAGTTGTCTTACCAAGATCGATTGGTAAGATTGTTTCAGCTACAACAACTTGAGAGATCGCTGATTGAAACTCGTTGTGTACGATACGAACTTCGTCGTATGCGCCTTCGAGATAATCATTCATCACGCGATTTGCAACTTTAGAAGCCAACTCGTAGGAGATGTCTTTATCAAGCTTCGTGATGTAATCAACCGGCTTAATACCTCTTCTAGCGAAGTAGTCATGACCACGACGACCGATGAAAAGGAAATCAATCTTCTCAAGTTTGCTCTTATTTTCGTTGTAATAAGCTTCAGTGAATTTATTGATATTGCTGTTGAAAGCGCCGCAAAGTCCGCGATCGGAAGTGATAACAACAAGTAAAACATTCTTTACTTGTTCTTTCTTTTCCATCAACGGGTGCGTCACTTTATTTGTCACAGCGATATCCGCAATCACCTTACGCAAAGTCAGAGCATAAGGACGCATATTAACGATGTTATTCTGCGCCTTTCTCAACTTTGCAGCAGACACGAGCTTCATCGCTTTCGTGATCTGCTGGGTGTTTTTAGTGGACTCAATCTGAGCCCGGATATCCTTCAAGCTTGCCATTTAAGCACCAAATTACTTGTTAGAAGGTTGGAAGATAGCTTTGAACTCTTCAAGAGCTGCCAACAACGCTTTTTTAGTGTCGTCTGCAATCGCTTTCTTCTCAGTGATAGTTTTAATGATGTCAGAGTGCTTGTTTTTCAAGAACTCGATCATTTCTTTTTCGTATCTCTTAACGTCAGTCTCTGGGTATTGATCCACGAATGCGTTACCAGCAGCGAAGATCATGATGATTTGTTCTTCAACTTTTACTGGTGAGTATTGAGGTTGTTTCAACACTTCGATCAAACGACGACCACGAGCCAACTGTTGTTGAGACGCTTTATCCAAGTCAGATGCAAACGCAGCGAAGGCTTCCATAGAACGGAACTGAGCAAGTTCAAGTTTCAAAGAACCCGCAACTTGTTTCATTGCTTTGATTTGAGCCGCACCACCTACGCGAGAAACTGATTTACCTACTGAGATAGCTGGACGCACACCTTTGTAGAATAGATCTGATTCAAGGAAGATCTGACCGTCAGTGATAGAGATCACGTTTGTCGGGATGTATGCAGAGATATCGCCCGCTTGTGTCTCGATGATTGGCAATGCAGTCAAAGAACCGCCACCTTTATCAGCTGACAATTTAGAAGCACGCTCAAGAAGACGGCTATGGCAATAGAACACGTCGCCTGGGTATGCTTCACGTCCTGGAGGACGACGAAGAAGAAGAGACAATTGACGGTAAGCTTGAGCTTGTTTCGTCAAGTCATCGTAAACGATAAGAGCATGTCTGCCAGTATCACGGAAGTATTCCGCCATTGCTGTACCAGAGTAAGCAGCAAGGTATTGAAGTGGAGCTGGATCAGAAGCATTCGCCGCGATAACAGTTGTGTACTCAAGAGCACCCGCTGCACGCAATTTTTCAACTACTAGAGCAACAGTCGATTGTTTTTGACCGATAGCTACGTAGAAGCACTGAACGTTTTGACCTTTTTGGTTGATGATAGTGTCAACCGCGATAGTCGTTTTACCAGTTTGACGGTCACCAATGATCAACTCACGTTGACCGCGACCGATTGGTACCAAGGCGTCGATAGCTTTGATACCAGTTTGAAGAGGTTCTTCAACTGGATGACGGTAAACGATACCAGGGGCTTTGGTTTCAACGATACGAGAGTGAGGCGTGTTGATAGCACCACGACCATCGATCGCGTTACCTAGAGCGTCTACAACGCGACCAAGAAGGGCTTCACCAACTGGAACGGAAACGATTTTTTTAGTTCTTTTAACAGTGTCGCCTTCTTTAATGTGGCGATCTTCACCGAACAAAACGGCACCAACGTGACCTTCTTCAAGGTTCAATACCATTCCGTATACTTCACCTGGGAACTCAACAAGTTCACCAGCCATTGCGTTTTCAAGACCGTAGATACGAGCAACGCCGTCCCCTACTGAAAGAACGCTACCTGTTTCACTAACTTCAATCTTTTTGTTGTACTGATTGATTTGCTCTTTGAGAACGCGACTGATCTCGTCGGCACGGATTTGTGTTTCCATTTTTAGTTGGCTCTCCTGTTTAATTCTTCATTTAATTTTTTAAGATGTGTTTCAATGCTGTCGTCGAAAGTCCATCCGCCAACTTGGGCTACAGCGCCACCCAAAAGTTTAGGATCTTGTTCGTAAGTCAAAACGATCTTTTTGTTCAATACTTTGCTTACTTTGGACTCTAGATCTTTTTGTGCGTCTGCAGACAATGGTTGTGCAGAGCGCACAGTTCCGCGTGTTACGCCTTCTTCAATATCCAAGAAACCTTGGTAAGCAGTCGCAACTTCTGAAAGCAATTGAATACGGTTTTTCTCTGCCAACAACACTAATGTGTTGAAAACAGCTTCAGATAAACCTTTGCCTTCAATAGCAGATTTAACAACCGCTACTTTTTGCGTAGAGCTGATAAGGGGGTTTTGGAAATACGCAGTGATCGCCGCGTCTTTTGCAAACGCATCAGCAACACCTTGTAGTTCTGTATAGGCTTTTGCGTGAACGCCATTTTGCTTCGCAATTGCTAGCAAGGCTTTCGCATATCTTTTTGAAACTTCATTTACTTTCATCGGCTATACTTCCGCGATGTGGTTGATAAATTCTTTTTGCAGCTTTTGCTGATCAGAAGCGCCGATGTCTTTGGTCAATACAATGCGAGCTGCATCTACTGAATCCGTCAACAATTGTTCACGAAGTTCTTTTTGTGCACGTTGCACTTCAAGCTTCGCAGTCAATTCAGCTTCTTCTTTGATACGTTTAGAAACATGATTTGCTTCATCAATGATTTGGTTCTTCAAGTCTTGTGCGTGAGCTTTTGCTTTCGCAACTTGCTCTGCACGAGTACTATCAAGGTTTGCAAGCTTCGCTTTGATATCCACAAACTCACGCTCCGCTTGTTCGCGTGCGAATGCAGACTTTTGAGCTGCTTCAAGATATGCCGCTTTTCTACCACCAAAGAAAGATACGATACCGTCTTTAGTAAAGTAGATCAGGCCCACAACAAGAATCGCTACGTTGATAGCTTGGAACATTACTGATTTTGGAATTTCAATTGCGTGCTCAGCACCATGTTCTGGGGCACTTGCAAATACCATCGCAGGAGCCAAAAGAATAAGAAGGTTAACTAGTGTTTTCATCTTATTTACCCAACAATTTAGAAGTGATTGCTAATGCAACTGCTTGAGTTTGAGATTTCAACTCTTGTGCAGCTGATTGAACCGCCGAAGTAATTTTTGTTCTATTGTTTGCAACAAGTTGATCTGCTTCGCTACGAGACTTCGCGACAGTCGTTTCGTACTGCTTGTTCGCTTCTGATTTTGAAGCATCAACAATTGATTTGATCTCGAGATTTAGATCACGAACTTTTGATTCATATTCGCTGTTAAGCTCTACGGATTTTGCTTGAAATTCCAAAGCAAGATCTTCGCCGCCCTTGGTTCTTCTTTCTCTTTCTTCAAGAGCATGAGCGTATGGAGTAAAAACAAACTTTGTTAAAAATAACAAAGCAATCGCGAAAAATACGAACTGGATGCCGGCAGTTGTGTTAATGCCTAATTGTCCAAAAATGTCCATTTTGTTGAAATCCCTACTGTTTTTTTGAGCTTCGGGAGTAGCATTTCAGGCTGGAAAAGGTCAAGGACCATTTTCCTACCGAGAATATGTGAGTTTAATTTCTGCCTATGACTTAGGCATATAGGAAGCACCCTCGAAAACGACGCCTTCGTCGATTCGCAGGCTTGGTGATGTCACGGTCCCCTTAAACACAGCTGGCGGATGCATGATAACTCTGCGACGGGCAAAGAGATTTCCCTCAACCCGGCCACTAATAATGATAGTATCAGCCTCAATTTGAGCAGCCACAGCGGCCCCCTCATTGATAACGATGGTATCCTTAGTAAAGATTTCCCCTTTAAAGTCACCGCCAATTTGAACGGTCCCTTCAAAGCTGAGCTTTCCTTCGAAATAAGTCCCCTGATCAAGGATCGCCGTCACATGACCAGAAAGTACATCTTCTTGAATTGCTTGAGGAATTGCTACTGCCATCCTTCTTTCAGCCTATCTACCAAATTGGTCAATTCATCATCGGAATAGAAGTGAATACTAATCTTACCTTTTGAGCTGGAATAATCAATATTCACTTTTGTGCCCATGATCTTTTGTAGTTCATCACTAAGACCATTAATAAGACGTTGCGTAACGTTAGAGTCAAAGCTCACAGGAGCCTCTTCTTCAACATTACCCTTAACGATAGCTTGAACCATTTTCTCAAGCTTACGAACGGCAATCTTCTCGTTTACAACTTTTTTAGCGTATTCTGTTTGTTTCTTTGGATCTGGCAATCCGAGTAAGACTTTTGCGTGACCTACAGAAAGATCATTTCGGGAGATCATTTCTTTCACTTCACTTGGTAATGCCAACAAACGAACTGCATTCGCAACTGTGGCACGATCACGGCCAACTTTTTCCGCAACTTGCTGTTGTGACAATTTGAACTCGGAAATAAGGCGAGAATAGCCTTCCGCTTCTTCAATCGGATTCAAGTCTTCACGTTGAATATTCTCAACAATCGCAAGCTCAAGAGCTTGTTTGTCATCGTAATTTCTAAGGATTACTGGAACTTCGTGGAGACCTGCCATTTGCGAAGCTCTCCAGCGACGCTCACCAGCCACGATTTCAAGTTTCCCTGAAGTTGTACGGCGAGCAACGATTGGCTGAAGAATTCCATTTTCTTTAATAGATTGAGAAAGCTCCTGAAGAGCTTCTTTATCAAAGACGTTACGTGGCTGATATTTACCTGGTGACAGCTTGTCGATTGCTACTTTCCAAATTTTGCTTTCTGGATCCACGGGAGGGGCAACAGGTTGAGCAAGATTTGAAACAGGAGTAGACACAGCCGGAGCTGCTGGCGCTTGAACCACGGAAGCTGCTTGTACGGGAGGGGCAGCAGCTTTAGGTGCATTTGCTAAGTCATTACTATTAGGTCCACCCAACAAAGAGCCTAGACCGCGACCTAAACCTTTTTTCTTGTTTGATGATTCGACAGCGATATCAGACATTTACTTCCCCTTCGTAAGCATTTGAGTTCATCTCTGAAGTCACATCAGAAGTGGATTTTGTCGCCGAGCGAGCAATAACTTCATGTGCAAGTTCAAGATAGCGAGTCGCGCCGATAGATTTGCTGTCGTATTCGAGAATGGATTGACCATGGCTCGGCGCTTCGCTGAGACGGACATTTCTTGGAATGATGGCGTTAAATACTTTATCGCCAAAATGATTTTTAATTTCAGTAACAACTTGATGACTCAAGTTGTTGCGCACATCGAACATGGTCAAAACGATGCCTTCGATATGCAATTGAGGATTCAAATTCTTTTTGATTAATCCCGCAGTATTCAACAACTGGCTTAAACCCTCCAATGCATAGTATTCACATTGAAGAGGCACAAGGAAACTGTCCGCCGCATTCAGAGCATTCAGAGTAATCAAACCAAGTGATGGAGGACAGTCAACAATGACGAAGTCATATTGATCAGCCACACTAGCCACGGCGCTTTTTAGACGATATTCACGCTGCGGCATATCAACCAACTCAATCTCTGCTCCAACTAAATCAGGATTCGCTGTGCAAATTTTCAAATTACCATTTGCGGTATTTTGAGTAGCCTCAGCTAAAGTTTTTTCGCCGATGAGTACGTGGTATGAGTTAGCATCTTGACCTTCATAGCGTTTGATACCCAAACCACTAGAAGCATTTCCTTGCGGATCCATATCAATCAACAATACGCGTTTTCCAAGAGTAGCCAACGCGGAAGAGAGGTTCACCGACGTCGTTGTCTTACCTACCCCACCTTTTTGATTAGCTATGCAGATCGTTTTAGCCATCATTCCTCCTTGATACGTAAAAAATCTACCTTTTCTATGATTCTTTCAAGAATAAAGACTAGTTTTTCGCGCCACACCTTAGGTTTTTGTGCGTTTTTTCCGATGTTCCACGTGGAACAACTATATTTATGAAAATCATCGCCGCATTTTTAATTATTTTCACTCTTGCCGCCTGCAATAAACCGGATCCTAATCCGGAATTGAAGGATCCAATATATTCCGATCTCCAAACCCAACTAACAACGGCCACTCAGTCGTTAGAAGCAGAGAAAAAGAAACTTGAAGGGTTTGAAAAGGATCTTGCAGCAGTAGTTCCGCAAACAGGCCAGATAAAATACGCACAGAAGCGAGTCTTTGAGTCACAGGCCCTAGTAGCTAAATGGGAGCAAGAAAAAGCCTATTTAGAGCTCAAAATAGAACAAA
This sequence comes from Bdellovibrio sp., assembly GCA_046070625.1. Classification (GTDB taxonomy): domain Bacteria; phylum Bdellovibrionota; class Bdellovibrionia; order Bdellovibrionales; family Bdellovibrionaceae; genus Bdellovibrio. The sequence continues at coordinate 40,500 of JBJTMR010000248.1, forward strand.
GAAAACTCACTGCAATTAAGTCTTACAAGAAAGCCTTCGCAAAGAAAGAAGATTGGCCTGATCCCAAAGAGTGGAGCTCGTATCAAGCAGAGCAAAAGCTGAGAAACGCAAAAAGATCATGGGACGTTAAAGAGCGCATGAAAGAAGCTGGGATATCGTTTGGTGGAGCTTCTGAAGGTGGAAAAAAAGAAGAAGGACATGGTGAAAGCGGTGAAAAGGCGGGAAAAGCGGAACATTAAAGAGATGTTCCACGTGGAACATCTCTTTTTTGCCTCATTTAGGCTATTTTTTCTGTTTTAACGATACCAAATTTAACAGCACCGATTGGAAGCTTGTATTCCCCGATAAGGGATGGGCTCCAAATAGAACAAAGCTGAGTCGGAATTTCTCCCACTTCAATACCCCACTCCTCGCCTTTCATATGATAAACAGCCCCACCCTTAACGACAATTTTTCGAGCCATAAGAATTGCTTTAGAGATGTTTCCGAACCCTCTGCAGACGGCCCATTGAACTGAATTCTCAGGAACCTTCTCAAGGTGGGTGTTCTCAATAGAGACGTTCTTGATTGCGAGCATACTAATGATATGCCCTAAGAACTCACACTTCTTTTGATCCGTATCAACAAGCACAACCTTTACCTGAGGAAATAAAATCCCAAAAACAAGACCTGGAAAACCACTACCACTTCCGAGGTCATAGATCTTATCAATTTTAGGATTAGCTTTCATGATTGCTTGAGACGCAATGATCGAGTCGGCAAAATGGATTGCATCTGCCACAAATATTGTTTTCGCAGAAATAAGGCTTAAATTTTTATTAAATTTAATGAGTTCTTCATGAAAGGTCTTAAGTCTAGATTTCATATCTGGACTTAGATCGGGAAACCATTCATCAATCCGCCAATGTATTACCGGAGTTTCCTGCTGGCCGTTGTTCTCCATCCGAATTCATCTCCCTGATCTTTTTATGACCTTTTAGATGAATCATTATAGCCTGAATCGCAGAGGGATTTACACCACTTATACGTTGAGCTTGACCTAAGGTACGTGGCTTAACGCGATGCAACTTATCCTTCTCTTCATTCGAAAGGCCCCGTACATCGGCATATACTAATGTATCCGGAAGCACTAAATCTTCGAGTCGTTTGGACTGAGAAATCAAATCCATTTGTCTTTTTACGTAGCCTGAATATTTCACTTCAATTTCAACCGGTTCAACAACATTTGGATCTGAATCTAGCTCAAAATTGAGTGTCTCTAAGTGTGAACTCGTAAGTTCAGGGCGACGCAGCAACTCTTCGAAAGTTAACGACTTTGTCATTTCTGCAGTCGGAATTTTTTGTAGTAACTCTTGTACATCTTTCGTCGGATAAATCTTAGTAGAGCGCAATCTTTCATGAAGAGCCGCACGTTTTTCGCGCAGCTTAGCTAGCAACTCAATAGACGCTTCAGAAACAATACCAAGGCGAGCAGCAATATCACTTAATCTATCGATAGTATTATCTTCTCTTAAAACTAAACGATGTTCCGCGCGCGAAGTAAACATGCGATAAGGCTCGCGAGTTCCCTTCGTGACAAGGTCATCAATCAACACACCCATATAAGCTTCATCACGACCCAAAATGAATTCTTCACGGCCTAAAATACTATGAGCGGCGTTTACCCCAGCGATAAAACCTTGAGCTGCTGCCTCTTCATATCCAGATGTCCCGTTAATTTGTCCTGCCAAAAATAACTGACGGATCGTCCGAGTTTCCAAACGATGCCAAATCTGAGTTGGTTCAATATAATCGTATTCGACGGCATAACCGTAACGAGCAACCTTTACGTTTTCCAAACCAGGAATCGTCTTAAGGAACTCATCTTGAGTTTCTTCCGGCAAACTTGTTGAAATACCCTGAAGATAAATCAAATCAGTATTTAAACCTTCTGGCTCAAGAAATGTTTGATGGCTTGTACGCTCAACGAAACGAGTAACCTTGTCTTCGATAGATGGACAATAACGTGGGCCAATACCTTCGATAATTCCACAGTACATTGGCGACTTGTCTAAGTTACCTCGGATAATATCGTGAGTTTTTTCGGTCGTTCGAGTTAGATAACAAAGAATTTGCGGAAGCTTCAACTGGGTTGAAGAGCGATAACTAAAAGGATAAACTTTTTCATCTCCACCATGAGGAATTGTTTTAGACCAATCGATTGAATCTCTGTGTAACCGAGCCGGCGTACCCGTTTTTAAGCGCTTCACTTCAAAACCAAACTGCGCCAATTGATCAGACAAACCAATTGATGGCTTATCACCCACGCGACCACCCGCCTCCTGGCGAAGACCAACGTGCATGACACCATTCATAAATGTTCCCGTCGTGATAATCGTTGCCTTGGCATGAATTTCGGAGCCATCTTCCAAAACAACACCCACACACAGGTCATTTTCCAGAATTAAACGCTTAACTTCACCCTGAAGCACATGAAGATTAGACTGCGTAAATAGGGCGTTTTTTTGAAACTGAGAATAAAGATGCTTATCATTTTGCACGCGCGTGCCACGCACTGCCGGACCTTTTGACGAGTTAAGGCGTTTATACTGAATAGTCGTCTCATCGGCCGCAATACCCATTTGACCCCCAAGCACATCGATCTCGCGAACCATGTGTCCCTTAGCCAAACCACCGATAGAAGGGTTGCAACTCATATAACCAATACGATCCACGTTGGTTGTCACCATCAAGGTTTGTAAACCCAAACGTGCAGAAGCCAAACATGCCTCAATACCCGCATGCCCAGCGCCGACCACAATCACATCAAATTTTTTGTTAGTCATAAATTACTTCCCGATGCAAAACTCTTTAAAAACTCGATCCATGATTTGATCATCGAATCGCTTCCCTAAAGTTTCATGAATCGCGATAAGGGACTCTTTAAGTTCAAGAGCCAAAAATTCAGAGCCCAATCCTTGATTCACCACAACTTGAGATCTTTGAGTGTTTTCAAGAGCACGGCTAAGGTTTTCATAGTGACGAGCATTGGATATAAGAACGGTATTTTCCACCTGCAAATCAGCGAACTCCTTAACGAGCTCTTTAAGCACGTCAGAACGCACCTTTTTATCAAGAGCGCTTACAAAGAACACCCTTTTGCTAAGGAAGCCCTTGTAATCACTGATTTTTTGGAAAAATTTACTGTTTTTAAGTGCTTTATCGACGGTTTCAAGAGGTTTTTGCCCACCAATTCGATCGGTCTTATTAGCCAAAATATAGGTCTTTTTCGGATCCAAAGACTCAAGAACCTGAAGTTCTTCCTCCGACATCCCCTTTTCAATATCAAATACAAAGAACACGACATCGGATTCATTCTGAGCTTCATAGCTTTTTTGGATCCCTATGCGCTCAACCAAATCCGTCGCCTCATCACGCAGGCCCGCCGTATCAACAAAGGTAAACTTCACACCTTCAAAAGATGTATCGCCGTGGATAACGTCACGAGTAGTCCCGGGGATGTCCGTTACAATCGCACGCTCATCTTCCAAGAAAAGATTCAGTAAGCTTGATTTACCGACATTTGGTAATCCAGTTAAAACAATGCGAAATCCATCTTTCAATAAACGACCGACCCTAAATGTGCCGACTAACTCTATCAAAGAAGCTTCAATTTTTTTAAGCCGTTGAATCACAACCGTATTATCGACAACATCAATTCCCTCTGTAGAAAAATCGATGCTTGCTTCAGCATGCGCTAAGATCCAAGTCATGTCGTCTTCGATAGACTCAAGTTTATGCGACAGTTGTCCTTTAAGCTGGCGCAACGCCAGTTTTGCAGCTTGCTGACTTTGTGATTCAATTAAGGAAAGAACACTTTCGGCTTGCACCAAATCCAACTTACCATTCATGAAAGCACGATAAGTAAACTCACCGCGATCGGCTGCGCGAGCACCTAATTGAATCAATTCACGCAGTATTGTCTGGCAAATAAGAGGGCTTCCGTGACAGGAAATTTCAATAACTTCTTCGCCGGTAAAAGAATTTCCGGTTTTAAAATACGTTACCAAAACCTCGTCAATCGCATCTCCAAATTGGGCTGTTTTCAAATTCCCAAAATAGACTTTATGAGACTCAGGATGTTCAGGTAAAAATGTACAGAGCTTAGAAACAATAGAATAAGTTAAAGGGCCACTGACTCTGATAACAGAGATTCCACCCACCCCATGCGGAGTGGAGACCGCGCATATCGTATCTTTATCACGATCTCCTCGGAACATGGCCCGCCCTAACTAATCTTGATGAGAATCTTCTGCGTTGTTATTTGTCGCAGAATTCCCGCCTTTTGCAGGATAAATTTTGATTTTTTTATAAAGGCCGTCACCCAAAGAGCGGCTTTTGATGCGAGGATCTTTAGCTAAGTATTGGTGAACAACTTTACGATCTTTGGGCGGTAAAGCTCTGTAGTACACAGACTTCCCTTGCTCAATACAGATCGCTTTAAGATTCTCTGCACGTTCAATCAAAGCGTTAGCAGATTCGTCACGGTATCCACCGCAATCTACTGTGATGTTTGTTTTATCTTCAGGGAAATTGTGTTGAACCACGCGTTTAAGGAACAATTGGAACGCATCCAACATTTGCCCCTTTTTATCTTTCAAAAGCTCTTCATCTCCACCAGAGAATTGAACAGCCAATATAGCGCCACCGTCTTCTTCTTTCTCAGAAATGATTTCAAAAGAAAGATCGAACTGAGCTTTTTCGATGATACCCTCTAAAGTGGACTGAACAAGCGATTCAACTTCGCTATTCGCACTTTTGCTTTTCCCCCCGAAAAGCTTACTAAAAAAACCCATTTTACCTCCCAGGTAAAAAAATAAGATTCAAAAAACTATTTAGCCTTAACTGCTTTAGCAGCTGGCTTCACGTGTGTATCTCTCATGATCAGATATTGCTGAATGATACCAAACAGCGTGCTGACAACCATGTATAGAGTCAAACCGCTCGGCAATTGCAACATAAACACAGAGAACACAAGCGGCATGAACAACATAATCTTCGCTTGAGTAGGATCCATTGTTGAAGGAGTGATTTTTTGTTGGATAAACATAAACACAGACATCAAAACTGGAAGAACATAGAACTTATCATGAGCACTTAAATCCGTAATCCAGAACATAAACGGAGAATTATAAAGCTCAATTGAAGACCCAATTACACGATACAAAGCAAAGAAAATTGGAATCTGAATCAACATCGGAAGACATCCACCCATTGGATTTGCCCCATTTTGCTTCATCACCGCCATCATCTCTGTGTTCAATCGCATCGCATCGTCTTTATATTTTTCACGTAGACCTTGGATGATTGGTTGAACCTTTTGCATCGCCTTCATGGATTTTGCAGACATAAGGTTGAATGGCAATACAACCAAACGAACCATCAGAGTCAGCATAATGATCGCAATACCCCAGTTCCCTACCCATGAATGAAACGCTTTCATAACATACAATAGTGGACGAGAAATCATTCCGAAGAAACCAAAATCAATGAGATTTGCAAATTCAGGATCCACAGCTTTCAAAATATCGATAGATTTCGGACCCGCATAAAACAACTCAGAAAACTTCATTTCTGGGGCAAGTTGCACTGGTTTATACGTAACTTCAGCCACTGCATTTTTTGCAGCTATGTTAGCTGTTACCTTAACTTCAGGAGTGATATCAGATTTATCAAGCATCGCTGCCGCAAAGTATTGAGAACTTGCCGACACCATCATTGCGTTTTCAAAACCTTTTTCAACATTATCTTTAGCATTGCTGAAATTTACAGAATCAGTTTTGCCACCATTATGAGACACAAAGAAATCTTGGTGTTCATAAGAAGGAAACAAGAACGATTTAGAACCGTGTTCATGAATGCTGTCCGGAATTAATAGAGAAAAACCCTTTTTAATTTCTTCAGAAGGCTTCGTGATGACAATATTATTTTTAAATGAGGAGTTAGTTGAATCATAGGTAAGCTCACGAGTGATCGTCATCTCACCAACTGTTGCCGTACCAACATAAGCCCCTGGCGCTTTTTCAACCATATTGAATTCAACTGGTTTTACTGCCCCTGCAAGGCGCATTGCGAACAAGCCCTCATTATCCCCGCCGCCAAGTTTAATTTTATTTCCTTTTTTATCGTCATAATTATTCACAGTGAAATCTTTAAGACCCATTCCGTGATTAGAGATAACAAATGAAACTTTATCGTTCGTGAATGTAAATTTTTGTTCAACTGTCGGAGATGCTATGACCGTTTCAGATTTTGCATCAAGTGTTTTTGATGCTGTCTCAGGAACCCCGGCTGTCGGAGTTGTCGCCGGTTGACCGGCTACCTGCTGAGCTTGTTGTGTTTTTGTCTTATTATATTCTGGATATTTTTTACCAAGATAGGTTTGCCATCCAAAATAAGTTAAAGCAACGGCTGCGACAGCGATCATTGTTTTTGGATCAAAAACGGAAGGACTATTTTTTTGTTGATTCATGGAGCTTTCCTCCTGATTGCGGGACCGGATCATAACCGTAAGGTCCACCCGGCCGACATTTACAAACTCTTTTAGTAATTAACCAAAATGCTTTGTGTGTCTTATGTGTATGGATTGCCTCGAGTGCGTAGGCAGAACAACTGGGTTCAAAGCGACAGGAACCACCCAAATGAGTTGTTCCAATAGATCTATATGCAGCTACGAAAAACCAAAGCAGTGCTTTAAAGGTGCTTTCGTAGACTTTCAATACCGCGGTCCATAGCTTTAACAAATTCCTCATGAGGGAGGCCTTTATAAAAATTTAGTTCCATAGGTTTGAAGATAAGATTGATATCCGCTTCAAGAGAGTTCTCTGCCTTGAGCAGAGCTCGGAAATATTCTCGCGTCCAACGCTTGAGTTTATTTCGCACAACCGCAGGTCCAACTTTACGACTTGCAGTTACGCCAAAACGCAACTGACCCAAAGAGTTCTTCTGATAATTCAGAAGCAACCACTTAGTAGGCCAGTGTCTTTTCCCAGATTGTTTTAAAGAAAGATATTCAGAGCTGCGCTTGATACCGACTGAGGAACTATTTTCCACCAGTAACAACAGTTAAGCGTTTGCGACCTTTTGCGCGACGGCGATTAAGAATGTCTTGGCCAGCTTTTGTAGCCATTCTTGCACGGAAACCGTGTGTAGTTTTACGACGTTTGTTTGATGGTTGGTATGTACGTTTCATTTCGTTCTCCTGAACTCTTCTCTAACGAGATTTTCTACGACGTTAATTGACGTCAATCGCACCGATACTAAAACCGGCGACTATATATGCGGTCCACAAAGTTGCTTTCAACTAGATACGTGGGGCACTAATAAAGCACAATGCGGCATCAAGGTCAACTGTTGAAAACTTCAGCTCCCCTTGTTAAGAAGCCCCTGGCTCCGAGGGGATGTGATTGTGGATTTAAACGCTAATTTTTGGGCATTAATTAAGACAAAAATGAAAAGTCGTAATGATAACAATAAGTTATTAGACACTTGGCTTGATCCTATTGAATATCTTAGCACCGGTGGTTCGGTAGAACGTCCCAAATTGATACTCGGAGTACCCAACGCCCTCCACCAGTACTTCGTCATCGAGAACCTTCAGGATAAAATTTACACTGAAATTTCAGATACTTACGGAAAACCATTTGAGGTCGAGTTTAATGTAACCGGTGTGAAGGTGAATACTCATATCGAATCGGCCTCTCATGCAGAAGAGTCACAAAACCAGGGGTCTGAAGTTCTTCAAGCCCAGCTTTCTCGTGCTCAGAATATTCAGAATACTCAACCAAGGTCGAGTACCGACACCTTAAATGTGGATCTTACCTTTTCCACTTTTGTCGTCGGAAAAAATTCAGAATTTGCCCATGCCGCTTGTTATAATGTGGCGCGAAACCCTGGCGCAGATGATTACAACCCTCTCTATATATATGGACCAGTAGGAATGGGTAAAACCCATCTTTTACATGCCGCTGGAAACCATATACGTGAACAATTTCAACACCTTAGAATTACCTATTTGTCAGCTGAACGATTTATGAATGAATGTATTTCAGCTATCCGTCGCCATGAAATGGATAAGTTCCGCCAAAAATACCGTGAGAACTCAGATATTCTTTTAGTAGATGACGTGCAATTTATCGCCCGCGGTGAGGCTGTTCAAGAAGAGTTCTTTCATACCGTGAATAGTTTTATTGATAGTCGTAAACAGGTTATCCTGGCCAGTGATCGTATGCCCAAAGATATCCACGGACTTGAAGATCGTAGCCGTACCCGTCTTGAACGTGGTTTGATTGCTGATATCACCATGCCGGATTTAGAAACACGTATCGCGATCCTGCGTTATAAAGCAGAAAAATATAATGTGCGTTTACCGGAAGACGTCGTAAATCACATTGCACGTATCTCTAAACGCTCTATCAGAGAACTAGAGGGTAACCTTAAGAAGGTTAAAATGTTCTCTGAGCTTCAAGGCCTACCGATTGATGGTGAGCTTGTAAAACGCATTCTTTCACATCATGAGACACAGTCCACGATCTCAGTTGAAGAAATTCAAAAACTAACTGCGGATCATTTTAAAGTGCGCGTTTTGGATCTAAAATCCTCTACGCGCGCCAAGCCAATTGTCGTTCCACGTCAAATCGCGATGTATTTAATTAAGAAGTTTATGGATAAATCTTTGGTGGATATCGGCAAAGCTTTCGGTGGTAAAGATCATACAACTGTGATGAATGCTCTAGTACGGGTAAAGAATCTACAGGCAGCGGATCAAGATATTGCTAAAGATATCGAAGACTTGGAACAGAGAATCCACAATATCACAGGGGTGTGAATGTGGACTGTGGATAGAGTTGTGGAAGGGTCTGGGGGAAGAAATGTGGATCTGAGTTACCCCCAATTTTCGGAAAATCCACGCCAACTTGTACAGAGCCTTTATCCACAATTGTTTTTTAGTGTTTACACGTACTTAGGGGATTTGTTAGGTTTTCCACGCCCCTACTACTACTACTAGTATTTAATATTATAAGTAATAGATAATAAGAGACTGTTTTAAAGAGGATTTTCATGAAGATCGAAATTGATAAGAGAGATCTATTAAGCCTGATCGGTAAAACTCAAAATATTGTTGAGAAGCGCAACACAATGCCAATTCTCATCAACGTTCTTCTTGAAGCAGATGCAAACTTGTTAAAAGTTTTCGCAACAGATCTTGAAGTAAGCCTTACAGATCAAATCAAAGCCCAAGTGCATCAGTCAGGTAAAGTTGCAGTCTCTGCTAAAAGTCTTTTCGACATCGCTAAAGAACTTTCAGAAGGACCAATCACTTTAATTAAAAAAGAAAATAATTGGCTTGAAATTAAACAAGGGAAATACACATCCAAGATTGTGGGTATCTCAGCTGAAGAATACCCAATTTTTCCAACCTACAATTCTCAAGCATTTATTAAAATTGATGCACAAGTTCTGAAAGAGATGATTGATAAAACAATTTACTCGGTATCAAACGATGAAACTCGCTATCACTTGAACGGCGTATTCTTCGAATTGAACCCACAAACTGGATTTAAGATGGTCGCAACAGATGGCCATCGTATGAGTTTAGTTAGCAAGACTTCGGTGGACGTAAAAGTTTCAGCCACTCAAGGCGTTATCATTCCTCGTAAAGGTCTTCATGAGATTAAAAAGATTTTAGAAGGCATCGAAGGGTCTGTGGAAATCGCTGTGGAAGGCTCGCAATTCGTATTGAAGCATTCATCAACAATCTTGATGATTCGCTTGATTGAAGGAAAGTACCCGAATTATCAACAGTTTATTCCACAGAAGCTAACTCAAAAAGTAATGATCAACAAAGAAGCGTTCTTAACTTCATTGAAGCGTGTATCACTACTAGCGAATCAAAAATCTAAAGCAGTTCTTTTGAATCTTTCAAATGGCCGCATGGAAATTTCTTCTAATAATCCCGAGCTTGGTGATGCTAAAGAAGAGATTGAAGTGGAATATGCTGGAAATGAAATCAAGATTGGTTTCAACGCGAAATATATCACAGATATTCTAACTAGCATGAACCAAGACAAAATTGATTTTGAATTGAATGATCACTTGTCTCCGGGTTTAATGAGACCTCATAACGATGCATCTTACACTTGTGTTGTTATGCCAATGAGAATCTAATGATTTTTGAACGACTACGTCTGGTTAATTTTCGTAACTACCGAGACGTAGTTTTGCAGTTTTCTCCACGAGTAAATGTTTTTCTTGGAGATAATGGGCAAGGTAAGACGAATCTCCTTGAAGCGATGTACATGATCTCTCAAGGAGACTCTTTTCGCTACTCTGACAACTCCGTTCTCATCAATGCGAATAACCAAGAAGCGCTTATTCAAGCTTTGATTACGCAGAACGACCTTCACTACAAATTGAAACTGGGTCTAAGTAAAAGTCGTAAAGTTTTAACTTTGAACGATAAGCGCGTCACATCAGCAGACGTACGAAAAATTTTTGCCAGTGTCGTGTTTAGTCCAGAAAGTCTTTCCTCTATCAAAGAAGGTGCGGATCATCGTCGCGAATTGGTAGATGATCTTCTAGTGACCTTTGCGCGTCATAATGCCGATTTAATTTCGGATTATCGCAAAGCTTTGAAAACGCGTAATAAGATCCTTAAAAACTTCGTAGAGGGTTTAGCTGATAGACACCTTACTCAGAACCTTTTGGAATCTCTACACCCCCAATTTGTGCGTTTGGCGACGGATTTAACCTACGCCCGCATCCAAGCGTTGGCGGGTTTGGCAAAAGACTTCAATAATGCCATGCAATACATTTCAGGAAATTCTGATGTGGATATTTCCGTGGAATACTTGGTTTCCGATCATAATCTCGTGAATTTTTCCGTTGAAGAAGTCCAAAGCGCTCTTGAAAAACGTCTTGGAGAATTACATGATGCAGAGCTCTCATCTGGAACCAGTTTGGTAGGGCCGCACAAGCACGACATCGTGTTTCTATATGGTGGAAAAGACTCAAGATTTTTTTGTAGCCAAGGGCAGCAAAGAGCCATCATTCTTTCTTTCAAAATGGCCCAAATTGTGTATCATAGGAAGGCTCACGGAACCTATCCTGTGCTGATGTTAGATGATGTATTGTCCGAGCTTGATAAAGCCAAAAGAGACGCGCTGATTACGTTCTTACACGAGATCAACACGCAGATTTTTGTTACAACTACGGATTTCACTTTACCTGAATCTTTCAGCCTCGATCAGCTTTCCGTTGTGCGAATCAAGGATGGTCAAATTCTTGATTAACTCATGTCGGTTTCTAAGCTGACGTGTTTAATGAACGCGACATCTTCGACAGCGTCGAAGGGTATGCAATGCAATGAGGGGTTACAGTGTCAGTAGAAGAACAAAAATCCTATTCGGCCGATTCAATTCAGGTTCTTGAGGGTCTCGAAGCGGTTCGCAAACGTCCCGGTATGTACATCGGTGATACAGCCTTCAAAGGTTACCATCACCTTGTGTATGAAATTGTGGATAACTCGGTAGACGAACACTTAGCTGGCTATTGCAAAACTATCAAAGTTTCAATCAATGCAGATGAATCCATCACAGTCGAAGATGACGGTCGTGGTATTCCAGTCGCAACACAAAAACAAACTGGTAAATCAGCACTTGAAGTCGTTATGACTGTGCTTCACGCCGGTGGTAAATTCGATGGTGGTGGCTATAAAGTTTCTGGGGGTCTTCACGGTGTGGGCGCTTCCGTTGTGAATGCTCTTTCAACTCGTGTGAACGTAGAAGTTCAACGTGATGGCCATTTCTGGAGACAAAATTACGCTCAAGGAAAAATTCTTGCACCGGTTGAACAGGGTGAAGTCTCTTCAAAGACAGGTACAAAAGTAACTTTCAAACCAGATCGTGAAATTTTCAAAGATGAAACTTTGACTTACGATTTCGCGACACTTGCAAATCGCTTCCGTGAATTAGCATTCCTAAATGCGGGTCTTCATATTTCACTAATTGATGAACGCACAGGTAAAAAACAAGACTTTCAATATGCGGAAGGTGTTGCTGAGTTTGTTAAGTACATGAATCAATCCAAAAAAGCTCTTCATAATGAAGTTGTTTACTTCAAAGGTGAAAGAGATAATGTTGATATTGAGATTGCGATGCAATGGAATGATTCTTATTCAGAATCTGTATTCACATATTGCAATAACATCAATACTCACGAAGGTGGTACTCACCTTGTTGGTTTCCGTGCGGCATTAACTCGTACAACAAATGCTTATGCGACTGAAAAAAATCTTTTGAAAGATTTGAAAACCAACCTTGAGGGTGAAGACATCCGTGAAGGTTTGGCAGCAGTTATCTCTGTCAAAGTTCGTGAACCACAATTCGAAGGTCAAACGAAAACCAAACTTGGTAATGCTGAAGTTAAAGGTATCGTTGAGTCTTTGGTAAATGAAAAACTTGCGGACTGGATGGATCGCAATCCTTCGGTTTCTAAAAACGTTATCATGAAGTGTGTGGAATCAGCCCGTGCTCGTGAGGCAGCTCGTAAAGCTCGTGATCTAACTCGTCGTAAAACAGCTCTTGATGGCGGCTCGTTACCGGGAAAAATGGCGGATTGCCAAGAACGTGATCCAGCTCTTTGTGAATTATACCTAGTGGAAGGGGACTCCGCAGGAGGTTCCGCGAAACAAGGTCGCGATCGCCGTACGCAAGCGATTTTGCCTTTGAAAGGTAAAATCCTAAACGTTGAAAAAGCACGTTTTGATAAAATCATTTCTTCTGAAGAGATCAAAGTTATTATCTCAGCACTTGGTACAGGTATTGGTAAAGATAATGTGAATGTGGATAAAATCCGTTATCACAAAATCATTATCATGACCGATGCTGACGTCGATGGATCGCATATCATGACTTTGCTTTTGACGTTCTTCTATCGCCAAATGCCATTGGTTCTTGAGCGCGGTTATATCTACATCGCCCAACCACCTTTGTACCGTGCGAAAAAAGGCAAAGAAGAAACATATTTGAAAAATGAAGCTGCTTTGACTGAATATCTTTTGAGCTCAGGTCTTAACAACTTCAAAATCAAAGGCAAAGAAAACTTGCCTGAAGTTGAACTTCGCCAATTGATCTTGAACATTCAAAGATTGAATAGCTTGATTAAAGTTTCTTCTAAAAAATACGACAAAGACGTTTTGTATTTCATGTTAAGCAAAGTTGCTGATCTTGAAAAAACATTGGCTGATGAAAGTAAGATCACATCTGTTCTAAACGACATGACAACTTGGGTGAATGCAGATCCAAAACTTGGTATCACTGAATTCAAAGCCGAAGTTAAACAGGATGAAGCTACTGGGAAACCATATGCTGATATCTACTCTGTTCGTTATGCAGATCGCATGACCACTAAGTTCAGCTTAGACAGCTTACGCTCTTCAGAAATGATTGAGCTTCGTAAGATTTGGGGTCAAATCCAAGCGATCAGTACATTGCCATTAACAATCATTGAAGGCGAAAACGAAGTTCAATTCGAAAGCTACAATGAGTTCTATGAACACGTTATGGAATCTACGAAAAAAGGAATCTACATCCAGCGCTATAAAGGATTGGGAGAGATGAATCCAGAGCAGTTGTGGGAAACTACACTGAATAAGGAAAACAGAACTCTTCTAAGAGTTTCTATCGAAGACGCTGTTGCGGCCGATGAAACATTCTCTATCTTGATGGGTGAGTTGGTTGAGCCTCGTCGTAATTTTATCCACGAAAATGCTCTACTGGCTCGTAGCCTCGACGTTTAATTTATAAGTATTGGTGATTGAATATGGAAAATAGTAATCAAGAAAAAGGCGTCACGGTTGTTGATATCAGCAAGGAAATGCGTGGAGCATACCTTCAATACTCGATGTCAGTAATTGTCGGTCGTGCACTTCCAGACGTACGTGATGGTTTGAAACCCGTGCATCGTCGTGTTCTTTTTGCTCAAAGTGAAATGAACAACCGTCATAACAGACCGTATTTGAAATCTGCCCGCGTGGTGGGTGACGTAATCGGTAAATACCATCCGCATGGTGATTCGGCTGTTTACGAAACTATGGTTCGTATGGCCCAGGATTTCTCTCTTCGCTACCCGCTTGAAGATGGCCAAGGAAACTTTGGTTCTAT
>JBJTMR010000249.1:0-8496 GCA_046070625.1 Bdellovibrio sp.
CCAAAAGAGCATGTGATCTTTTCAAGCTTTGAAGAGAATCCTTTCCGCCTGTCGGGTCGAAGCGAATACCACATGTCCGTTGTCGTCACTAAACCCGAAACAGAGTTCATGGATATCTAAATGAAAACTATAACTGAGATCCGATGTTCAGGGCTATCAAGGGTGATGACTTGTCCCGGATCTTTGTTTTTCGAAAATCTTCCTCCTGAGGAAGACAGTGCACCAGCTAAGGAAGGAACTGCGGCTGGGCGGTATTTGCAACATATCTTGGAGGGCACAGCGCCCGGAACTCATTGTGAGAACGGCGTGATGTTTGATGACGATATGAAGTTTCACACGGCTGAGGTAGCTAAAAGAGTCTTGGAGAAATCCCAAGGTTCACCCGTGCTTTGTGAGCAACGTGTTGACTGGATGACCCAAAGTGGGATCCCAATTCGTGGTCAATACGATGCAAGCTTTGTTGGGTTTGATGGGAAACTTTATGTCGACGACTTAAAATATGGATGGGGCATTGTCGAAGTCAGAAATAATTGGCAACTGCTCGGATACGCAATTGGCGAAGTGATTCGTCGCCAACAAGCCTTCCCGTCCATTGTTTTGCGCATTCATCAGCCACGCCCACACCATGAAGATGGCTCCACTCGAGAATGGGAAATCTCTTATGAGGAACTGCTGAGTTATAAAGAGATGATCGAAGGTCGAATGATGGAGATCGCCCGTGGCGTGAACGAACTTGTGACAGGTCCAAAGTGCAAATACTGCCCAGCCGCCGCCCTCTGCCCGGCTTTGAATCGTGCGCTTTACAACGGGATCGACGTGGCTCTTGGTGATTTCCACCAGGACAACATCTCGGAAGCAGTGCTTGCTCGGCAACTTGATGAGATTTCGAGAGCGGAAGAAGTTTTAAAGATTCGAAAGGATTCTCTCAATGCTTTGGCAGTTCATCGTATTCAGCAAGGTGCGATCATTCCCGGCTATATGATGGAAAAATCTTATGGGGATCGTAAGTGGAAACCCGGTGTCAGTCCCAAAGCCATTGAGGTTTTGACAGGTAAAAAAATCATCGAAGAAAAGATGATGAGTCCCGCGCAAGCTGAGAAGCTTGGCATTTCCAAAGAGTTCATTGCCTCTTTGGTGGAGCGTCACTTCATTGGGAACAAAGTGAAAAAAGGCGATGCTGGAAAAATGGCAGATAAAATTTTTAACAACCAACAGAGGGGTGCTTAATGTCAGCAACAGAAGGTAAGAGCATAATGTGTCAGGGTCGCATCGTGTGGGTGGCCGGTGATCTTTTCAAAGGAAAAGTGAAGACCGATCAGAACACGCGTCAACCGATCATCGATCAAAAAACAGGTCAACCGAAGCAAGAGTATGGGTTTGGTTTGGCAATTCCAAAATCAACTCTCAATGCTCAAGATCCAAATAACATTTGGTATGTGATGAACGCTGAGGCTGCAAGTCTTTATCAAGGTCGTCAGGTTCCGCCGAACTTCGCGATGAAATATAAAGACGGTGACGGAGTCGATCAAAATGGGGTTCCTTTTGCTCAACGCGAAGGTTATGCCGGCTGCATCGTTCTTGCTTGCACCACTGCAATCCCAATTAAATTCTTCCGCTTTGAGAATGGTCAGAACTTTCAAGTCAACGACGGCATCAAGTGCGGTGATTATGTGAACGTTCAACTTTCTGTGAAAGCGCATCCAGCGATCGGTCAAGGAAAGCCAGGGCTTTATTTGAATCCAAATGCTGTGCAGTTTTTGGGATATGGAAAAGAGATCGTCAACACTCCAAGTGGAGATCAGTTGTTTGGCACTCAAGCTCCGGCGCTTCCTCCGGGCGCATCGGCAACTCCAATTGCTCCGGCTGGAATGATCATGCCGACAGGAATGCCTCAAGCTATGGCACCAATGCCAACACAAGCGACTCCGGCAGCGCCTCATTACGATGTACTCCCTCCGATCCATCAACCTCAGAACCAAATGGCACCACCGATGCCTCAGGTTCCGCAGATGGGAAACGGGTTTGCACAGCCAGCTACGAACTTCCAACAGTCGCAGACTGGCTTAGCGCAACCTCCTAATTTCGTTCCGTACGGTCAGCCAGCTCCTGCTAATTATGGAATGCCTCAGGCGCCAGCGCCACAGCAGTTCGCGCCACAGGCACCAACACCTGTGACTCAAGCTGGTGGAATGCCAATGCCGAATTTCCCAATGCCAGGAATGCCACAGCATCGCTAGGAGCGTGAGATGAATCCAAATGCTTTGGCTATTGAAGTTTGTAAATCCGTTGAGGAGGCGCCCGATTACAGGGCGCTCGGCGGATATGATGCCGCAGATCTTTCGCGTGTTGTAATTGTTAAAAACGGCACGCAGAACGGAAATCCGACTGTAGATCTAGTTTTCACGGATAAGAATGGCAATAAATACGTTGCGATGATTACCGGGAAATTATTTAAAGCGGCCGCTCAACTTGTTGGCGATACAGATCGCAACGAGAGCATGACCTAGTTTTTGAGAGATGAGTTAGAAATGCAGTTTTACGTATACGATCTTGAGACTTATCCCAATATCTTTACCTTCGCTGGCAAATTTTACGGTTCAGATAAAGTGGATGTGTTCGAGATGTCTACGCGTCGAGACGACAAGCAATCACTTCTAACTCATCTCTCGCACTTACAAAATTCCGGCACGTTCATGGTCGGCTATAATTCTCTCGGATTCGATTATCCAATTCTGCACGATCTTCTGAATAACATTTACACTTTCAATTTCGAGAAGGCTTACCAGCTCTGTCAACAGATCATCAATTCTGGTGAGTACGGTCAGACGAGTATTCAGTTCCGAGATCGCATCATTCCGCAAATTGACTTGGCTAAGATCAATCACTTCGACAATAAAAATAAGCGAACGAGTCTCAAATCTCTGCAGTTTGCGATGCGAGCTGAGAGCGTCGAAGACTTGCCTTTTGAACCAGGTCTTATTCTCACGCCTGAGCAGATGGATACTTTGATTCATTATAATATTCACGATGTCACTGAGACTGAAAGATTCCTCAAGCGCAATTTACACCTCATTGAAATGCGCAAAGAACTTCTCGATAACGGCATTCTCACGGGCGACGTGTTTAATTTTTCTGACGTGAAAATTGGTACTGAATATCTCATCAAAAAGATCGGTCGCCAAAAATGCTTCATCGGCAACAAAGCTCGCCAAACTTTCCGGGAAAGCGTTGCTCTCAAAGATGTCATCCTGCCGAAGATCTCTTTTCGCAATGAACCCTTTCAAGCGGTTCGCGACTGGTTTGAAAAGCAAATCATTTATACGAACTCCAAAGATCCCAAGCCTCATTTAGAAGCAAAGCTTGCCGGACTTGATTTCCACTTTGGCGTCGGTGGCGCGCATGCTTCCGTCGAGTCTCAGGTTTTTGAAAGTAACGACACTCACTGCATCATCGATATTGACGTCACGGGCATGTACCCATCCGTCTCGATTGCCAATAATTTTGCACCTGAGCATCTTGGCGAGGCGTTCCTTGTGGCTTATAAGCAACTGAAAAACGATCGCGATGGCTATAAAAAAGGCACCACGATGAACGCGACGTTGAAACTTGCCTCAAATGCGGCATTCGGAAACGGCGATAATCACTTTTCCTGCTTCTACGATCCTCGGTTCCCGAAGCAAATCACCGTCAACGGTCAGCTTCAGATCCTGCAACTTGCTGAAATGCTTTCTTTAATTCCTGCATTAAAGATTATTCAGGTAAATACCGATGGTATTACTGCATATGTTCCAAGAGAACTCGAGTATCTGTTTCACTTTTGGACAAAGGATTGGGAATGTTCGACAGGTCTTAGACTTGAAGAAGCCCGGTACTCAAAAATGTGGATACGCGATGTCAATAACTACTTAGCATTGACAGTCGACGGAAAGATCAAGAGAAAGGGGGCCTACTGGTACCCGCTTGAGGATAAAGACTACGACGGGGTTTGGAATAAAGACTTTTCCAAGCTTGTTGTTCCGAAGCTGGCCGAGCAGTGTCTGGTTCACGGTTGGAAGCCAGAACAATTGATAAAGCTGATGACCGATCCATTTGATTTCATGGCCCGATACAAAACTCCATCGGGAGCGAGCGTTTATATTGGCAACAGGAAGATGCCGAAAACGGTTCGTTATTATGTCTCTAAAGCGGGACAACCTATGAAGAAAATTTCAGAACCAAAAGGTTCGATCGGCCAATATAAAAGAGCCGGTGGAGTCTCGGAAGCGACTTATGAAAAAGTCATGGCCGAGATCGGTCCCGGTGTATGGGATCCACGTATCCATACAAAGAATAAAAGCAAGTATGAGAAGGTCGAGACAAGCGTTGAGTCCGGCTATCTCGTGAAGGAATGCAATAAAGCTTCTGACTTTAATTGGGCTGATGTGGACTTTGACCACTATGTAGAAGAAATAAAGAAATTAATAATTACATGAAATTAATTCGACTTGTGCCAGCGGAAGAGCAAAAAGGAGTCCGTCGAAGGACGGAGAACAACCACTATGAAAACAGTTTTTAGTCCAACCGAGCTACAACTCATTGAGCTCTTGGGATCCAGAAAAATGACGATCCTTGAACTGACCGAGGAATTTTATAAAAAGTATCCTCCGGCTCCGTTCAATCCCAACAATGTTGTTTCAAGTGCCTTCAATCGCATCAATAAAAAGTGCGAGTATTATGAAATGGAATGGTTCATCAACGGTCAAGGCGCTGGTCGCGGCGGTAAAACCATCTGGAAAGAAAAGCGCAAACCTGACGGTAAAAAGAAAACAGCTAAAAAGAAATAGAGCGGGCTTCACACCCGCTTTTCCTTTAAAACGGTTTTAAAAATCCTTCGACAATCATCGTTCCATTTTTAATTCGGTTTCGAGTCGTGTAATACACTCCACCACCCTCTCGCACGACAGGTCCGTTTGCCCCATTGGACCCTGACGTCGTGTTTCCTTCAACGGCTGTGAAAATCAGCTCGTCCGCTCCGAGCACAATTCCGGTATGTCCTTGATCGGTTGGCGTGATCGTGCCGGTCTTCTCATCCAAATCATAGTGTTGCCAAATGACGATCGCGCCTGGAAGCGGGTTATATTTCACCCTTTGGTTCTTCGAGGTTTTCCTGAAAGTCGTCATGCAGTGCTCAGAGCAAAAGATCGGTGAGGTCAGTCCGGTTTTGAGTTCCGCATAGGCGAGGCAAGTTTGCACAAATGCCATACACCAAGATTCTCGGGACGCAACTCCGTCGACGGTCTTTTGAATTAGTTCCACCATGGGTCCGTCATTGTTGCCGGTTTTCTCTCGGATCCCGACGCAGACTTTGGCAGCTTCGGTAAATAAAAGCCTTGCGTCTTTAGTGTCGATCGCATGCTGGGCGAGTCCATTATTTTTAAGTTTATCGTCAAAGAATTTGATCATTTCTGGTCGAAGGGATCGCATCGGAAATCCTCTCTCCGCGCAGCTCGGCGGACATTGTAAATGATTTGCATAGAGCGAGAATTTAATGTTTACATTAATTAATTAATTGTTCAACCCAAACAAGGAGTTCACAAATGGCTACTGCTAAGGAAATGATCCAGGACGCGAAAATGAAAGCTGAAGTCGAAGTTCAAAACTTTGCTCAAATGGAAGCACAGTTGGACATCGACTTGAAAGCTGCTGAAGACGCTGGTTACGATATGGCGAAGTCTGAGTTGCAAATCCCAGACACTGCCAAAATCTACACTGAGGCGGATCTTCAGGCTGAGAAGAAAATTCTCCAAGACCAAATCGATGCTCTGAACGCTGATAAAGCTGCTGCAGCTCAGGCGCAAGTTGACGCTGTTGCCGCTGCTGTTTCTGCTCGCGAACAAGAGATCGCAGCTCAAATTGAATCTGTTGAAGTTGACAACTTGGAGCTTGTAAAGAAGCTCAAAGGTTCATCAACTGTCGAGGCGAATGCTTAATTAAATTCAACGTCCTTCGGGATGGTGAGTGCTGTACGCATACTTCGGAACAGAAAAAGAGCTTGGGAGAAATCTCAGGCTCTTTTTCTGTTAGTCTCTGTGCTCAAAAATTAGTTTCAATTTTGCACGCTTGACCGCATTGTAGAAATCATCGGGCGTCACGGTCCACTCGCCAAAGGTGAGACGCTTCACGAACACATCCTCACCCCAACGAGACGTCATATCCCAAGCATCAAAGACAAGCTCTGAGCAAAAGAAGAGACCGTTGTTTTTTGAGAACCTGTAATCGTAGAGTTTTCCGATCTGACTCTCAGCCCAAAAGAAAGCAAGCGCTCCTTCGGCTTGTTCCGTTGTCATCGGGCGCAGCACACACCAGTTGTGTTTCTTCACTGCCCAGTCTCTGAAATCATCCACCACTTGCACTGCGGGTGCGACGGCTTCAACGACTTGACCTTGACCGTAGATCGCAGCATGGGACCAATAGCCTGGAATGAAATTATTGGTAAAGTGCCAAGCCTCTCGAGAGAGCAGGATATCCCCGTCTCGCACTTGTGGCATCACCGCTTCAACCATTCGCACCGTTGTCTTTGGCTCCGGTGGATGAAGCTTTTGCATTTCTTTTTGAATCGGAATGGAAAGGCCTAAAAGGTCGGTGCGAAGACTCATAGGTTCCTCTAGGGGTTGTAATAAGAATCGTTGCTGTCAGGAGTGTTGGTGTTTGGCGACGGCTCAGGAGCTTGCTGCGGAACCGTGACCCCTTTTGCAGCCAAATCCTGATCGACGTTTTGCAGAGAGCGATCCCAGCTTGCTACTTCTTTATCGCACATGTTTTGATTTTGGTGACAAAGATTGATGATGAATTTTTTAATATCGAGCCAAGACTCGAGTGGTAATATTAAATTTGTCGGGCGCATCTCCCACCAAGATTGTTTGGTGTCGGGATTTTTATGATCCTCATCGATGCGGATCTTTTGACCGCTGATGACCTTCATGCACTCACCGCGCTCAAGGTTCATCTCCACACACATTTTAAAGTCCGGAGGCTTCGTCGCACATCCACCCATCGAGGCTGCGAGCAAGACCATGATCGTGAGCATGATGAGAATGAGAAGAAATTCGAACAGTTTTCGTTTCATGATTTCAAACTCGCAAGATTGTAGAAAGCATCAAGGTAAGCTTTTTCATATTTGGCTTTTTCCTCTGGGCTCGCAAAGTACCAAGCCTGTGCCGCTTTTGAAAATTCGTCGCCTTGTTTATCGACTCTCATGTCGATGTATTGAAAGAACGCCGCAAACTCAGAGTCTTGGATAAGCACAGTGACAATTTTACTGACGATAATTCCCGCTACCCAGCCAAAGAATCCTCCGGCAAAGAACGGCACTCTGGAAACGAGCAGCCTCATCACTGCTCGCTTGCCAATCTCGATCGCTGCAAATTTTAAGGTTGCAACGTAATCGTCTCGGGTCATTATTTGTTGACCAAAGCTTTGAGAGCGTCGATGCCACCGATTGCCAGAGTTCCGTCCATGTCAGTACCTGGGATCAAATCAATCTCTTTGGACTGGATCTTGACTTTAAGTTGATCCAAGATTGGATTCAAAACAGCACCAACTGGAGCTTTCACTTCAACAAATTGCCCTTCAGCGATCTCATAAGACATCGCAACGTTTCCGCCCTGAAGATCAACTTTAAATTTACCTGATTGCATATTATTTCCTCCTCTGGAAAATTTTCTTGATACCATTTAAAACGAGCTCAAGCATAGAGCCCGCTTTGGTTTTATTCGTTTTACCAAGCCAGTACTCAATCCCGAGGACCACAAAAGGGATCCACGTCATGAGCGTTTCTTTATGGGAGCAGATCTCATCGAGCATCTTTGCTCTCGATCTTTCCTTCGAGTCTCCCCAAAGCGATCAAAATTTCATTCATTGTATTTTGGGCCGTTTCGAACTTTTCCCAAACGGCCGTTTCGATTTTTTCGATCTCGGCTTTTCGCTCGTCGTCTTGCCTGGTTTGCTCAGCCTTGATCGCAATGATGTCTTTTTCGTTCCATGAGGTTTTCGACTCCAAACGAATCAGCCAGGCAATGAATCCGATCACCGCCAAACCTAACGTAACTGCATCTCCAAGGCTGATTGTCACAGCGACCCCCGCAAAAATTTGTGAAAGCAAATTCATAAATCATCAGTCCCGTTAAGTGCTGCGAGTGGTTCAGGTTCGCTGCAATTAATTATTTCGATCCAAAACAAAAAACAGTCGTGCCGTTTTCATTGCTGAGAGTTCCCGATGTGCCCCAAGTTGTAATAGATAAAGACGTTGACGAACTTGGAACCGCATCACAAGAAATCGCGGCAGCGGCGGCCGCATTGCAAAGACAGAATGGTGTCGAGGTGAATCCGCTCATAGTATAGGTGCAGTTTCCAGTTCCGCTGCAGCTCGACGGAGACAGCCAAGTGCTCGTCTGAGAATTCACCGCAATCGATCCGTTCGTGTTGTTCACCCTGGCAGCTTCGAACTTTAAAAGACCG
>JBJTMR010000250.1:0-6886 GCA_046070625.1 Bdellovibrio sp.
ACCACCCAAGAGCTTTCCGGAAGCTCAGAATAAATATCCGGACTGTACATAGCTTCAACACGACTTGCTGGTAACTGATAGGTACCTGCTTGGTTGAAGCGAAGTTTGTAACTAATCGTCTGAGCTCCACCAGAGAACCAATCATAGTAAAATCGAACAAGTTCTTCTTTACGCTCGACCGCTGTTGCTGAGGAAGTTTCCAAAACAGAGGCACTGATAGGCAAAGGATCTTCAACGACGACCCATGTCTGAGGTGTTTTTGCCGTCACGATCAGTTCCACTTGGGCCATGTCCCCCACACTCCATCGGCCTTTTGTTTTTTGTTCTAATGGAGTGATTTTTTTGTCGACTGTGAAACCAGCAAAGGTGGGTTTCGTCACTGGCAAAGCCGCTTTTGACGAAACTGTCATCCAAGGTTTTCCAGATCCTGTTTGAGTCAGCATAACATTTTCATTTTGTGCCTTCAGCGGTAAATCAAAATGTAAGGTCGCGTTTTGCTTCCATGCTTGCTTTTGATTATCAGAACCTAAGGCGACGGCAAATGTGCCATCGACCTTTTCCTTTTGGAATTTGGCATCAAACTTACTTAATGCCAAACGTCCCCAAGCATTTGTGGTTGTTAATCCCCAGGCTCCGCGTTGTTGGCGCATCAAACTGCCCTGCATAAGACGAGGTATTGATTCCTTCCACTTCGGATCATCCGCGGTAGCAAGTATAAGCTTTAAGATCGCTCCATCTGAATCCCGCATCAACCATGGCATGGCATCGGCAGACTCATTACGCAACGTCAGCCTTTTTGCCGTGAAGTAAAAACGATTCGCCAACAAAGGTTCTAATTGAGCCAACTTAGAGTCACGTTGAGGAATATCTTTTTCCCAACGATGGATTTGATACCACTCTGTTAAGGTCGCTAACGGCCACTGGGTTCCTTCAAACTTCACTGTCTCTAAAAGACCCACATTCAGTTTGCGATAGCGCGAAAGAGCTTCAAAGGCCGAAACTTTTTTGATGACCTCATCAACTCGTCCTAATTCAGTCGAATCTTTCATTCGCCCCTCGGCATAAGCCGCCAGCGCATCCATAAGACGGACTTCATTTTCTTCACTGAATTTGAATCCCGCTTCATGGGCGACGCTGACCACATAGGCCGTTAATTGAACACTTCCCACGCCGAACTCTGAAGGGAAGTACTTCAAAAGCCCTTTCCCATCCATGTATAGAGACAGCCTTTGTTCAATCTTTCTCCAAGCATTTTGATCACTTAAGGTTACCGTTCTGGATACTTGTTGCTCTAGGCAGTTATAATAGTAGTTCTTCCAAAATTCTTTTAATCCCGAAGCTGATGACTCCGTTAAAGAAGCCGCGACATCTACCATGATCGCTGTACTGCCAGAATCTGCCTGTGCAGGTTTGGCTACAGAAACACCTTTCAGATCTGGCCATTGTCCAAACTGACTTTGATAAACGCGCGCCGTTCGAAGAGGTAAAATCATTTGCGACTTTCCAACTTCATCCAGAACCTTCCCTTGAAAATCTTTAGCGGAAATCACATAGCTAATTTTTGTAGTTTCTGGAACACGAACATTCCACGACACCACACGAGTTGCTCCAGGATCTAACTTCAATGAGTAGTCCTGAGTACTCGCAACTTGCGGAGTCGTTTTAAGACTCACCTTGACCTCTTGAGCTTTGGCCGACGCATTACGAACTGTGAAGGACGCTTGGAACTGATCACCCACGCGAGCCGCAGACGACAAGCCTGGTAATATCATCAGATCTTGCGAAGACTGTATTGAAGACCATCCCGTACCAAACTGTTCAGCTCCTTGCAAAGCAATCGCCACAATTCGAAAGCTTGTCGTGGAATCGTTCAAGGTTATCTCTGTCTGAGCTTCACCGTTTTTATCCAATTTGATATTGGCATTCCAATACAAGAGTGTATCGAATAGTTCTCGACGAGCTCCGCCACTGCCGCCATCACCCCCAATGGGAACTGCCTTTAAACCAAAATGTCTTTTCCCAATGACAAAACTTTGGGCTGTTGCCGTACGAACAGAATAAGGACGAAGACCCATCATCGCTGATAACAAATCCCATGAGCTGTTGTTTTGTAGCTCCAAAAGACCTTCATCAACCGCCACCAAAGCAATCTGTCCAGCAGACGCTGGCTTTCCCTGGCTGTCAGTCACTTTGACTTTTACTTTGGCTTTATCCCGAGCATGATAGGACTTTTTGTCGGTTTCAACGTGAACCTTTAAGGTGTTCTCGCTCCAACCAACTTTGATTTCACTCAGGCCCAACTTGAAAGCGGGTTTTCCTAAATCCACTAAAGCCGTTGCCTTGGGATCACTCAGGCGCCCCCGAACAGCGAAAGCAGATACCACAACGTTCGGGGCGTATTCTTTTTTAATCGGAATCCGAATTGTGGGATTTTCTCCTTTAACATCAATTACTTCGCGATAAAGAACTGACTCGCGCTCGACGGTCACTAAGACCTTAGCGTCTTTAAATGGAGTTCTGAGCTGGAACTCTGCAGTCTCTCCCGGTTCATAACTTTTTTTGAACGGAATGAGATCCGCACGATCGTCTGCCTGTGAACCGAACCATTGGGTTTCATCCTCGCTCACAATCCACTGATTGACGTTGGCTTGGCTCAGATTGCCTTTCGCATCTTTGGCCGTTACGACCGCGACCACGGAACCAGAAACTTTTGGCTTCCCAGCACATTTGAAAACACCGTTATTATCAGTCTGTCCACGACAAAGCTCCCCGATTTTTTTTACTTCCTGGAAGTCCTCATAGGCGTAGAATCCACCGACAAGGCGTTTACGATGTGAATAGTAACGGCTGGTATAAAGATCGACCTGAATACTTTGATTTTTAATTGGTTGCTGCTGCAAATTAAGCGCGACCACTGAAATTGGAAAGCGACTGGGTGTTGCAGTCCAACCATCTGCCTTCACCCCCAATACAACATTCGAGGGCCACAAGCCGAATGATCGAACGGCATTTTGGATAACACCGTTTGGATCTTTATATTCAGCTTCCACCCGCAAACGCTGAGGACCGGCTCCATATTTTAGCTTGCTCACGTCAAAGGCAAGATGACCCGTCTTATCTAGTTTGGACTCTTGGGTACCCGACTGAGCGATAAAGCGGGCGTTTTCTTCATCACCTGAACGGAAGACTCCTTCTTTCACGCCCCCATTGGCAAAAAGATATTCATTGTAATCACTGTCCTGCGGAGTGAAGCTGCTTTGCTCAACACTCCACCGAATCTTAACCGGCAGTTCCTGCGCCGGACCGCCAGATAAATAATGACCCATAACTGACAAAGCCGCGGACGACTCCTGAACATAGTAGGGCTTCGCTCCCTGAACACGGACTTGCAACATCGGAATACGGAAACTTTCGACATTCAAATAACCAACATCTAAAACCGTATCTTTTTTTAATCCGTTCAGACGTAACGACCATCGACCCAACTTTGCCCCAGCTGGGATATTCCACTGCCAATTTGCAGTTCCCAATTTTTTATCCCAGATCATTGGTACGTTGAATGTCTGCAAGCCAGAGTCATGCACGATACTTAAAGACGACGGCCACTCTGTGGCTCCAGGCAACACGAGTCCGCGAGCTGTGGTTCGTCTTAAAACCACTTTCCCCGACACATTCTGCTCTGGGCGCAAAAGAGATCGATCCAAAATAGTATGACCCACCAAGCCCTCTTGGCGGTCTCCGGCACCAATTTGAAAACGCCATGATTCAATTCCCTGATCCCAACCAGAATGCGTGAAGGTAAAGTCATCACCTTTTTCCGCTACGGCGAAAAAGCCATCCATAAAAGGGCCATCGTCATTCGAAGGAAGTGATGACGCTATCTGAACCTCAGACCACCCTTGCTTGTCAGTCTTACCCGAACCAACCAAGCGACCTGTAACATCATAAAGGGATATTTGGGCATCCATAACCGGAGCACCCGTTTTCAAATGTGTGACCCAAACCCATGCCACTGAGTTTACATATTTCAGATGAACTGCCATATCCGTCACTAAAGCCGCAGATCTCACATAATAAGGAGCTGGCTTCCCAAGTAAGCTTTTTCCTAATAAAGCACTTTGCATTTCGACGACATAAAAGCCCGGGCCCTTTAACGGAATGCCTACAACTTCAGTTTCCGAAGGAGCTAGTGGTTTTTTCACTTGAATCTTTTGTGTAACAGCTCCCACCACTGAAGACTTCTCTGCTCCGTAGGGTTCACGCATCACCGTTCCCAAAGCGGCAATGATATCTTTGAATTTTTTCGCTGAAAACTTGCCCGTCCAACCAGAAAACTGGGTGATGACTGACTTTTCCACTTGGCGCATTGTCACTGGTAACGCCGCATTAGGCTGACTTTCAATAACGCCAAATTCCGCCGCAAACTTTAACAAAGAAGGATCATCACTGGTTTCAACTTGAAGTGGAAACTGACTTTGATTGATCAGCTCACGATTTTGATCATCATTAATTTTAACTGGAAGAACAACCTTGAGCTTTGCCTTAATTGGAAATGGACCGGGAAACTCCAAATAAGAAATTTGCTCCGCTGCCGACTTCCCTTCCAAGCCTTTGGCAAAAACTTTTTTCCCATCAGGCAATAGAATGTATATCGACTTTGCATCCTTCATTGCGATGGGTGCTGTAAAGTTTAAACGCATGCTTAATAGGGGAATACAAGGACTGCCAGTGTTTTCCCGTTCACAACTGAATTCCGCCTTAAATGCCTTTTGTACATTAAATTCAAAAGTCTCGTCCTCTAAGGAGGAAATACCCTTAGTGCTTTTTACCCCTGCAGACCATACCAAGCTAATTTTCGTATCTGCCGGAAATGTCCGAGATGATTTCAAAACCACCCAAGGACCTTGAAAGTTCTCTTTCTCGTAAGAGAACTGTTCCAACGCACTTGCGCGAATTTTATCTGCCTCACTGCCTTCAATAATTTTTGTCGGTACGCGATCACCTAGCCCCTGAATTACAAAGTAGGCACCTTGTTCCAAAGATTTCTTGTCATACTCAGAATCCAAGAAAATTAAAAATGTCTGTTCCGGATCTATATCATTATAGGATTGCGGAAATACATTAGTGATGTGCGGGCCTCCCGTATTAAAGTTATAAACTTTCCCGCCCACTTTAATTTCACAGGCATGTCCACCGACAAGCTGCTTGTTGAAGTCGTATACCCAATTTTTTGTATCAACCCAACGACCTTGACCATTCTTAAAACAATCACTCTCAGCTGGGGTGTCTACGCGATATTCTCCGAGCTTCACCATCGGTTGCGCGAATTCGATTCGAATTTGATCAACGTGACGTTGCGACCCTGTCGGCGTCACTGATTTTACGGAAATCTGTTGTTGCGCAAAAACTGGAAGGACTAATAGGAAGGCTAAAAAATTCACCGCAAACTCCTTTTTGCTCTCTCAAGCTTCGTTGCTCTAAACACCGTCTGTCATCGTTTTATGCCCTATGCCTTAATTCGCATATCGAAACTCACAGGTCCTTAGTCGAGCTATTTTCAATTTTCCATGTCAAAATTTGAAACAAAAAAAGCATCGCGATTAGTGCTTAATAACAATTACCTGTAGCTGAGTTAGAGAAAATCGACTCGATCCATCCGTCTTCTCCGTGAGATACTGTATGAGTCAAGGAGGCTATTATGACAGCACAAACAAAGGCCCTACTTGCACCTAAAATTCAGACCAGCAAGCATGTGCTATGGTTCTATTTTCTAACTTTCCTAAGTGTCGAAATCATCCGACATATAGCGAATCGATAATGACACAAACAGCATACGGTGTATGATATTTTTTCATGACATTTAAACAAGGGAGACTTACATGAAAAAATTTATCACACCGATCCTTGCATTGCTTTTTGTTGGCGCTTGCGCACATAAGCCTGCTGAAACAGTAGCTCCAGTAGCTCCACCACCACCTCCGGCTCCGACTAAAGCACAGGCTGTCTTGAAAGCAGCTAAAGGCAGCAAAATTAAAGGCGTAATTCATTTCATCGAAGAAAACGGCGAAGTTAAAGTCGAAACGATGGTTGAAGGCTTGAAAGCGGGTCCTCACGGATTCCACATTCACGAAACTGGCGAATGCACAGGCGACTTTAGCTCTGCAGGTGGTCACTTCAATCCAACAGCTACAAAGCACGGCTCAATGGCGTCTGAAGAACATCACGCAGGCGACATGGGCAACCTAGTTGCATCGAAAAAAGGAAAAGCAGATTCAACTGTGACACTAAAAACATCTCTTGAAGGTTTGATCGGCAAAGCTGTTGTCATCCACAAAGGAAAAGATGATTTGAAATCCCAACCAGCGGGGAACTCTGGTCCTCGTGAAGCGTGTGGAATTATCGAAGCTCTTTAGTTCTTGGTTCTTGCGTGGTGCCGGTGCTTTATCCTGGGTATTTGTAGGATAGAGCGCTTCGGCGGCACGCCATCCAGGCTCAACGGCGCCCGCTTCGCGGGTGCGCGCCATCCGGGCGCCGCCTAAGGCCTTCTTCGGCTCTGTCCTACAAATACCCAGGCTAAATCACCGTCAATTGCTAGATTAAAAAATAGCTTCAATTATTCAGCACTTAAGAAAATCAAAATCGACGACGCAGAGAATTCCCAAGATCTCTAATGCCTACTCGCGACATCACATCTCAACATTCTTCGAGTTAATTATGTCGAGAGTGAGGTCTTTATTTTTCTTGAAATCTAATTTGCTGGGTAGGTGGGAATTTCTACGGAAGCTCCCTGCATGCCCTGATGCAGTCGCCCTTCAGCGGGGCAGGATGCCCGAACCGGCGAACGCCGGCGCTGATGAGCCTGGAAGGCGTGGCGACGAAATCTGGG
>JBJTMR010000251.1:0-2805 GCA_046070625.1 Bdellovibrio sp.
CTTTCAGATTTCAGAACGATGAAAAAGTACATCCCAAATCGCGATGAACAATAATAACTAGAGGGTAAAGAGTGAGACTTCTAGGTATGGAGACATTAGAAAACACAGTTTTTAGGAATCTCGGGCTAACTTAATATTTAAGTTAGCGAAATCAGTGGAGGCTACTACCTCCACCCCAATTTTTCTCCTACTTAATCTGCAAAATTTAAAAAACTAAGTGCTTGAAATTACTTGAAACGAGATTTCAAAGTTCAATTGAAATTTCAGGAAATAGTCTGAAATTTCAGTCTTTGTTAACAGTTGATAACACGAATGTTAACACGTTTTGGTGAGAGTTTATGCGCATACTCTCAGCTGTAAAACCGTTGTCGTTCTAGGCTTTACGGCCACTCATAGACATATTTTAAAGGCTCCTTTCTGGGGACCTTTTTTTATTTCCGCCATACAGATGATGACATCTAACGAGCAATTCTAAATGCCCCGAACGGCACCCATCTTTTAGTTTCCTGCGTTTATTGGGCGCACACGAGGCAATCCTCTTTACCAGTAACATTGTTCGTCGCTTTTAAGGCGGTGACCAATGTGTAGACACTCCCGTTGTTTATAATCGCTAAAACCTGGCTCTTGTCTTGCTGTGTTTAGCGGGGAAGAGGTTCCCTATGATACGTATTCACCATCAAATTGCTTTCGGATTCTTATTGGCTACGCTTGCGGCCTGTTCGCCGAACGCGCCCATGCAGGAACTATCCCTAGATGGTGCTAAGTCCACTGCTGTAGTGAACGGGGAGCCGGTTAAGGCGGGGACGTCGCTTTCAAAAAAAGTTCTCTTTCTAAGTATTACCTCAAAAGAACTCGGCGAGAGTTGGAGCTGTTCTGCGACGGCTCTTAGTAAAAGAATTATTCTGACAGCGGCTCATTGCCTGCCTTACGAGGCCAGTAAGGCTTCCGTTGTATTGACAGAATCACAATCAAAGACTTCGGAACGAGTGGAGATTCAGGGAGTCATTCGGCATGAGGCCTTTGGTTCGGTGTTGGAGATTTTGCAGTTCGCTGAAAATGATATCGCGTTGGCTATCTTAAAATCAGATCTGCCTTCTTCGGTGGAAATAACGGAACTCTATGATGGAAAAAGCCTTTATGATAAAGGCAACGTGCTAATCTCTGGGTACGGCTTAACCGAGAAGGATCCGGTGATTGAGGGAGCTCGCAGCCCTCATAAGGACTTCCATGGAACTCTGAATGTCGGGACGACAATTCTTGAAGAAAGTTACAGGACGATACTTAGTCTGAGTTCCGAGAGTACATCCCATGGTTGCCCTGGGGATTCTGGTGGGCCGGCATTCATCACAACTGCCAACGGAAACTTACAACAGATAGGGGTGTTTTCAAGAATGTCATCCGCTGACTGCTTGGGGAAATCTCTGTATGAATCCACAATCGCTCAGGCGGACTGGCTTCGGTACAATATTGCGAAGCTGGATTTTGTTTTGAAAGTTCGGGGTCAAAAAACTACAATGGCGCCAGCGGTCAGTGCAAAAATCGAAGAATTAGATAAGACAGTATCCAAAAGAATGATCGAAAAAATTCTTAAAATCATGAGTAATGAGTATTTCGAATACGTATGTACTTACGAAGAAACCAAACCTTCGGACCGAGATACCTCCGGGCTTTTTGAGGCTCTGACAAAAAATATCGAAAGTGCCTCATTGGTGAAGCTCACTAAAACAAACGGAGAGCTGCAACTAAAGTTCTCGCATAAGCAGAATACAGTTCTCTTGTCGACCACAGGTCAGCAGACATTTATTCCGGTGATTCAATGGGAAAAGGCCACGTCAAGCCCCGCAAAAGAAAAAGTGATCTGCAAAGGTGCGTTCGTCAATCTCAGCGAACTGGAATAAAAAAACTGTTCGCCGTCGTCTCAACCTGATACGAAAAGCCATAAAATTATTCAGAAAAAAACAAATCTCAGGAAACCTGAGAGGCCCATGTTACTTTGAATATATGAAGAGCCAATCCCGACTTCGAATGCTTATTTGTGTTTTCGTCTTGTTCCAAACTGCCTGTGGTGGTGGATCTTCCGAAGGGACGGCGGCCGGGGTTAATTCAGGGCAATCCTCTGGAGAGGGTGGTATGACCACGCAACCCAGCACCGGGGATCCATCTTTTAAACTGAGTTGCCAAGAAGCGCAGTTCATCACGGAACTTAATCTTTACAGAAGAGCAAATTCCCTCAGCACACTAAAAGTTTCGAAATCTGCGGTGCTGGCGGCTCGCTGGCATGCGCAGAATATGATCGACCTCAATTATTTTGATCACTACGAACCGAATGGCAGAGACCCATTCACGCGCATGAGAGCTTTTGGATACC
This sequence comes from Bdellovibrio sp., assembly GCA_046070625.1. GTDB lineage: Bacteria > Bdellovibrionota > Bdellovibrionia > Bdellovibrionales > Bdellovibrionaceae > Bdellovibrio. The sequence continues at coordinate 2,369 of JBJTMR010000251.1, forward strand.
CGGGGTTTGCTGAAAACGTCTCTTATGGATCTCCTAATAAGACGGCCTTCTGTCAGTGGCGAAATTCAGATGGGCATAATAAGAATATGCTAGGGGCAAGTCACGTTAGCACGGGGATCGGTCGAGCCCTGAAAGCCTCTAGTTACGCCTATTGGTCGAGCAATTTCGGCGGGCCCGTCAGTGACTACGTTCAAGAGCCACTTACCAGCGACGTGCCATGCGTTTTGCCGACCTCGGTCCCTAGCTGCCTGTAGCATGGATTTGCAGGCCCGTGGTTCAAGCTCGCCTTTGATTCACATTCTGTAAAATAACAGATTGGTTCTAACAAAGTGGAAGGCTACCCTTTATTGAAAGGAGTCGATCATGGAGGAAAAAGAAACCAAAAGTGATTACACCGAAATCGATAAGCTTAACGATCTCATCAAAGGTGTGAAAGT
>JBJTMR010000252.1:0-3926 GCA_046070625.1 Bdellovibrio sp.
ACGCGCCAACATTGTGGGGATTGTCACCATGGAAGATATCTTCGAAGAAATCATTGGTGATATTTTCGACGAAGACGACGATGGTTTTGTGAAAAAATTATTGGCATCCAAGTCACGCCGTCGTCCTTAAAGGGAGCCAACTATGAGTACTTTTGAATTACAGCCTACTTTGACTGGAACCAAATTAGAACTCCGCCCCCTCACACCTGATGATTTTACCGCGACATTTAAGGCGGCCTCTGATCCTCTTATTTGGGAACTCCACCCGCAATCCACTCGCTATCAAGAAGACGTTTTTAGAACCTATTTCGATGGCGCGCTGAAATCCGGTGGTGCTTTTGCCATTTTAGATAAAAAAACTCAGGCAATTATCGGCAGTTCGCGATATTACGACTATCAACCAGACAAATCACAAATCATCATTGGTTACACGTTTTTGACCCGCCCTTATTGGGGTGGCAGCTTCAATCGCGAATTAAAAAGCCTGATGCTTCACCACGCATTTCGTTTTGTAAATACAGTGCTTTTCGAAGTCGGTACCAACAATCTCCGTTCGCGACGTGCGATGGAAAAAATTGGGGGCACCTTAATAGGCGAAGCCCTGCTGGATAATAAGTCCCATGTTATCTATTCAATTACAAAGCAGACGCTCCAACTTTAGAAACACCCTTAGAACTCGACATTGTCGGCAGTGATGGGTAACGCAAAGATCACCGGCTCTGTTCCTGCTGACGACTGAGACTCCCCTAGCACTTCAATTTTTCCGTTCATGGTTGCTGCCACATCTTGCTTGAACTCGATGCCCCCACAAATAAGAGAGCAATCCGTATCACGCAAAGAAGATCTTTTTTCAGAGGCTTTGGGAATATTCATCCAGTTGTTGTCACCCAGAGCCTGAAGCTCAGCACCGGTGATGTGGCAATTGTAGGACTCTCCCTTTAACACTTCACCACGCAAGGACACGCGAATTTCTGTGATCCGAAGGGAACTTTGTAAGTCATCCCATTCAAACCCCAGATTTCCTAGGTTTATATACTTGGCTTTAATATCGTTTTCCTCTTGGCCCGCCTTCCATGCAATACAGCTTTTTGTTTCCGCAGGCATCGCCCAAACCGACGTGTTGGCCGAGATCTTAAGACTTGCAAAAGCCGGAACCGCCAGAAAGATCAACAACACACTCCCCACAAGTTTCATAACTTCCTCCAAGATCTCAGAGCGTAAAAGGAGACTTCGGCATTGAGAACCACCCCTGATAAATTACATAGCAAGACACTATTACAAAACAAAAACCCCTGGTTCATCACCAGGGGTTTCGTTTTTAGTATCATTTCATGTCCGGATTAAAGAACTTTGTTCGCGTGGTATTGTTCTTCATTGAAGTCATCTACCAAAATCGCGTCGTAGCGTACGGCATCAGCTTCCTGAAGAAGTTTTTGTTCTGCTTCAGTGATGATGTTTTTGTTACGAGCGTCGTCAATCAACATGTTGGTTTTCTTCTTAGGAAGAACACCTTCACGGATCGCCTTTTTGATTTTCTTTTCTGCAGCTTCAGCTTGCAAGCTCACAGTGAAAGCGTAATCCAAACGGCCTACCGCTTGATCGCGTTCTTTCGGAAGGTAAATACCTTGAGTCAAACGATCACGAACGCCGCCCTCTTTCATCATGGAAGCCGCAATTGCGTGAGTCCACCCGTCAGAAGCTTGAGATCCAATTGAATTAATACGAGACCATGCACCAATCCAACCCTTGAAGAACCAACGAAGACCTGGGATTTTCAAGTTATCGAAAATGCCATCGAAACCTTTTTGGATTTCAACCATGCACATTTTCAAGTTGTAGTGAGCAAAAGCCAAGTCTTCTTCTTTGCGACCTTCTGCTTCGAAACGACGAAGGATAGCAGTTGCGATATACATGTGAGCCAAGATATCAGCGAAGCGACCTGTGATTTTCTCTTTCATTTTCAACTGACCACCAAGAACACCCATCGCAACGTCAGACAACAACGCGAACGTTGCAGACGTCCAAGACATACGACGGAAGTAGACTTTCATTTGTGGATGACAGTCTGGAGTGGCCGCTAAGTAACCACGAGAGCAAGACAACAAGATCGCACGGCACGTGTTACGTACAATGTGACCAATGTGACCGAAGAACGCTCTGTCGAACGCTTTCAAGTCATTTGCTTCATAAGCTTTTACTTCGGCATATGCGAAAGGATGGGCACGAAGAGCACCTTGACCGAAGATGATCAATGTACGAGTCATGATGTTCGCACCTTCAACAGTGATGCCGATTGGAGTCGCGATATAAGTTTCTGCCAAAACGTTACGAGGTCCCATAGAGATACCCGCACCGCCCATAATGTCCATGGCGTCAATGATCACCTTACGACCCATTTCAGTCGTATAGTATTTTTGCATCGCTGTGATAACACCTGGTTTGATACCTTTATCAAGAGCACCTAAGCAATATCTTCTCATCGCTTCAAGTGTGTAAGCCGCAGCACCAATACGTGCCAGAGGTTCTTCCACACCTTCGAACTTACCGATTGAAACACCGAACTGACGACGAACCACGGCGTGCGCAGAAGTTACGCGAGTCGCAAGTTTCGTACCGCCTGTTGCTTGTGCTGGAAGGGAAATACCACGACCTGCAGCCAAGCATTCCATCAACATCATCCAGCCTTTGCCCGCTTGAGCGATACCGCCCACGATAGCGTCTTCAGCATCCACGACAACGTCTTTACCTTGAGTTGGACAGTTATAGAACGGAGTATTCAATGGATCATGACGACGACCCAATACCACACCTGGAGTGCTGGAAGGAATCAACGCACAAGTAATACCAAGGTCTTCACCTTTACCCAAAAGATTTTCAGGGTCACGAAGACGGAATGCCAACCCGATCACAGAAGAAATCGCTGCAAGCGTGATCCAACGTTTATTCCAGTTCAACTTGATTTTGATTTTGCCATCAGTGTCTTTGAACAACACACCTGAAGACGTGATCGCACCCGCATCAGAACCCGCGTTTGGTTCAGTCAAACCAAAGCAAGGGATCTCTTGGCCCAAAGCCAAACGAGGCAACCAATGCTTTTTCTGAGCATCAGTACCGTAGTGAGCCAGAAGCTCCGCTGGACCCAAAGAATTCGGAACCATCACTTGAATCGCAACTGAAATAGAACGCGAAGAAAGCTTCATGATCACTTCAGAGTGGCAAAGTGCAGAGAAACCAAGACCGCCGTATTCTTTAGGTACGATCATGCCCAAGAATTTTTCTTTCTTGATGAAGTCCCAAATATTTTGCGGAATTGTTTTTGTTTTGTAGATCTCCCAGTGGTCGATCATTTTACAAAGCTGTTCAACCGGACCATCCATGAAGGCTTTTTCTTCAGCCGTCAAATCTGGATAAGGCTCGTTCATCAAGTTCGTGAAGTTAGGTTTACCAGAGAAAAGATCTTTCTCTACCCACACCACACCTGCATCCAACGCGGCTTTTTCCGTGTCAGAAATTTTCGGCAAGAATTCGAATTTTTTGAAAATCCCGAAAACGCCAGAAGTTACAAGCGCCGCACGAATTGGCGGAATGTTAAAGATAACCGCAAGAACCGCAAACACACCCCACAACCACATTGGTGCAGCAAAGCCGACCATGATAGCGGCAAGCGCGATCGTCCAAACGATCAAAGGACTTCCAAAGAAGCCGACAAACAACAAGAGTACAAGTGAGCCTAAAACCCAAGCCCACGTACAACTCTCTAGAAAAAACCCATACAACGAGTTGATAGAGTCCACGATGATTCTCCTTTTATTGCATATGCACCCATAATTAGACTCCGACTTTTCGGCATGTGCAAGGAGGCACTAAAACAAAAACAAAGGAAATACGCAGGCTTAAGTACTGCGACCAATAGAGCACACACTCTA
>JBJTMR010000253.1:0-8028 GCA_046070625.1 Bdellovibrio sp.
TCAACATGCGTTTGGATTCCACCCTTCAATGAAGGACGGTAAGCCAAATGATTGATGTCATAGATGAATTGACCACCATTTAGTGCCGGAGTTTGCCACTCAGGTCCCAAACGGATTGCGTCTACTGGGCAAGCTTCTTCACAGAAACCGCAGAATACGCAGCGAAGGATATCGATTTCATAGCTGATTGGGAACTTTTCCACGTTGGGATCGTTATGTTCAGCAGCGTTGATTTTGATACATTCCGCAGGACAGTTCGTCGCGCACAACATACAAGCTGTACAACGCAAAGATCCGTCTTTCTTAACCGTCAAAACGTGATTCCCTTTGAAACGTGGAGAGTATTCATACTTCTCTTCCGGATAATTCAAAGTCATCATTTTCTTACGGTTCAAAAGATTGCCTACCATGTGTTTCATGGTCACGCTCAAACCGCCAAGGATACCCGGAAGGTACCACTTGGATTTTTCAGAGTTATTTTGCATTACGCTCATAGGCTACCTCTTCTGAATACAAACTCGTTCTTTTTACGAGATTCCAATTCAACTTGGTCAGGACGTTGATTCATCGGTTTGAACTCAGATGATGTCGTTGGAATTGCAAGATTTTTACCTGCCAACAACAACGCCACTTCAGTCAATGTCAAAGCTTCAGAAACGATCGTCGTTGCTTTTTTGAACTTCTGTTCAAGACCCGCTTGATTGATGAATGTTCCATCTTTCTCTACGAAAGTTTTCACAGGGATCAACCAGACGTTGCCAGACATGTTCAACAAAGCTTCATTTTTCCCAGCTTGCATCCAGATTACGTTTTGCGCTTTAGAAACTTCTTTCACACGCTCTGCGAAGTCTGGGAACACTGCTTGGTTTTCTGGTCCAGCCACCACCACAGTTTTGATAGATCCATTTGCAAGACCTGCAGACAAATCATTCCAAGTCGCTGTGATACCGTGTTTTTCAAGAACTTTAAGAAGGCCTTTGGTATTCGGGTTTTTATCACCACGAAGTAAGATGCCATCAAAGTCATTGAACTTATCTTTGTTGTTAATCCAGAAGAAAATCTTCTTCGTGTTAAATTCTTTCACGAACGTAGACACGATCGCGTCGAATTCTTCCACTGTGTATTGAGCTGTCAATACAAGTGCCAAAGAGTCTCCGGCAGAAGCTTTCACTACGTCTGAAGCGGCCTTCGCTGCTGCCCCCGCGTGAACTTCTTTCCAACCAGATCCATCTTTGATCATGCCTTTAAGAAGGCGATGTTCTTTGTTTACGAACTTATAGATGTCACGACCTTCATCGCACATCCAGTGACCGTTTACTTGTTCATTGTAAACCGGTTTAACACGGAAGAAACCTTCCTTGTTGTAGTAAACTTTAACGTTACAGCCAGTCGAACAACCGTTGCAGACAGTTTCAGCGTCTTTTAGATACCAAACGCGCTGACGGAAACGGAAGTCCTTAGAAGTCAAAGCACCCACTGGGCAGATGTCTACCGTGTTCAAAGAGTACTTGTTATCCAAAGGCATTCCATCGTGAGTCCCGATTTCAGTACGGTCACCACGGTTGAACAAACCCAATTCGTTGGTTTTAGAAACTTCTTCAGTGAAACGAACGCAACGAGAACAAAGGATACATCTTTCAGAATCCAAAACGACAGTTGGACCCAGGTCCACAACCTTGTGTTTCTTTTGTTTGTGCTCAGCCATTTCTGGATCGTACTTACCGTACTCCATATATTGGTCTTGCAATCCACACTCACCCGCTTGGTCACAGATAGGACAATCCAAAGGATGGTTGATCAAATGGAAGTCGAGACCCCATTTAACAGCGTCTTTGACTTTTTCAGACGTGTTATTGACCTTCATGCCTTCAGTGACTGTTGTGTTACACGCGATCTGAACGCGTGGATTTCCTTCGATCTCCACCACACACAGACGGCAAACACCAGCAACGCTCAATCCCGGATGCCAGCAATAGTGAGCAATACGATCGCCCGACTGTTGCATCGCCTCGATGATCGACGTGCCTTCTTTTACTTCGACTTCTTTGCCATTAATGGTTAATTTCGGCATATGTCGTTCCTTTTACTTTCGAGCGTCCTTCACGAACGTAGAATTCAAATTCATCTCTAAATTTAGTTACAAAGCTCAATACTGGTAAAGCAGCAGCGTCTGAAAGAGCGCAGATTGTTTTACCTTTCATGTTGTCAGCAACTTTGACCAACAAATCGATATCTTGAAGACGACCACGGCCTTCCAAGATCGAATGAAGAATTTTGTTCAACCAACCCGTACCTTCACGGCATGGAGTACATTGGCCGCAAGATTCATGAGCATAGAAGTGAGTCAAAACACCCAACATATCAACCATACATTGAGAGTCATCCATCACGATCACCGCACCAGAACCCAACATAGTGCCAAGTCCAGCAAGTGATTCGTAATCGAGATTTGCTTTGGCGACTTCATCCGCAGTCAAAATTGGCGCTGAAGATCCACCTGGGATCACGGCTTTCAATTTGCGACCGGGTTTCATGCCACCACACTCTTTATTGATCAAGTCGATCAATGGGTAACCCAATGGAACTTCATAGTTACCTGGTTTAACAACGTTACCAGACACAGAGAACAATTTAGTTCCTGCTGATTTTTCGGTTCCATGTTTACGATAAGTTTGAGCGCCATCTTTAATGATGTAAGTCACTGCTGCCAAAGTTTCTACGTTGTTCACGATAGTTGGTTTGCGCAAGTAACCTTGAACCGCTGGGAACGGTGGTTTCAATTTTGGCTGGCCTTTCAGACCTTCCAAAGAGGAAATCATACCAGTTTCTTCACCACAGATATACGCGCCGGCACCACGGTACACATCAAGGTCAAAGTCGAAACCTGAACCCATGATATTTTTACCTAGAAGACCTGCATCGTAAGCTTCTTTGATCGCTTTATTTAGGCACTCGATCGGGTAAACGTATTCACCACGAACGTAGATGTAACCTTTGTGTGAGCCGATCGCGAAAGCAGAGATAATCATACCTTCGATCAATTGATGAGGAGCACGCTCCATCATCATACGGTCTTTAAATGTACCTGGTTCACCTTCGTCAGCGTTGCAAAGCAAGTAACGAGGTTCACCATTTTTAGGCAAGAAGCCCCATTTCATACCAGTTGGGAAACCCGCACCACCGCGACCACGAAGACCAGAAGCCTTCACTTCGTCGATGATTTGTTGCGGTTGCATTTTCAAAGCTTTCGGCAAAGTTTCATAACCGCCTTTAGCTTTGTAACCAGCAAGAGTTTGATACTCTGGCAAATGATAGTGCTCTGTAAGGACTTTAATCTCAGCCATTATTTCATACCTCTCAACAGGTTCATCGCTGATTCCGGAGTCAATTTCTCGTGGTAAGTATCGTTTACTTGCATCATCGGAGCAGTTCCGCATGAACCCAAGCACTCAACTTTAGAAACAGTGAAGCGGCCGTCAGCAGTCACTTCATTGTACTTCACGCCCAACTCTTTACAGATGTGGCTTGCCATCTCACGACTGCCCTCAAGAGCGCAGGAGATGTTCGTGCAAACCTGAACGTGGTATTTACCCACAGGCTCTTGATTGAACATAGTATAGAATTTAAAAACTTCATTGATACGCGCCTCAGGAATATCCATCACTTGAGACAAGTGGCGAATCATATCTGGCGTGATAAAGCCGTTATTTTCTTTTTGAGCAATATAAAGACTTGGAATAATCGCGGACTCTTTCGCTTCATAGCGAGCAAGTTCTTTTTTAACGTTAGCCAAGCCTTGGTCAGAAAGTTTAAACATTTATGTTTTCCTCTTTCGAAATGTCCGCCTTCGCTAAAGCTTCGGCGGACCTCCGAATTAGACCTAACGGTCTAATTCTCCGGCAATAAGGTTCATAGAAGCTACTGTCGCAATCGCATCTGCCAACATCGCACCTTTAACTACCGTCGGGAACGACTGATAAATTGCGAAGCATGGTGGACGAACTTTCAAACGGTACGGATTTGCAGAGCCATCGCTTACCAAGAAGAAGCCCAACTCACCGTTAGCTGCCTCTGTCGCATCGTAAACTTCGCCCACTGGAGGACGAAGACCTTTGATGATCAACATGAAATGATTCATCAAACCTTCGATGTTGCCGTAAACGTCTTTTTTCTCTGGAAGAACAATACCTTTATCGCGGATCGTGTAATCGCCCGCAGGGATGTTTTTGCAAACTTGTTCAATAATACGAACAGATTGGCGCATTTCTTCGAAACGAACCAAATAACGATCGTAGATATCCCCGGAAGTTCCAACTGGAATGTCGAAATCAAGTTGGTCATAGCCATAGTACGGAGTCGCTTTACGCAAATCCAAGTTCACGCCCGATGCACGAAGCATTGGACCAGTGTAACCCCATTGAATCGCATCTTGTGCAGACACTGGGCAAACGTCACGAGTACGTTGGATGAAGATTTTGTTATCAACAACCATTCCGGCCATTTCATCAGTTCCACGGCGGATCTCTTTACAAAGAGCCAAAACTTCGTCGAACCAACCTTCAGGGGCGTCCTGAGCCATACCACCAACGCGAGTCATTGATACAGTCAAACGCGCACCACAAAGTTTTTCGAATAAACCGTAAACTTGCTCACGCAAACCGAACATATAGAAGAAAGATGTCAAAGCACCCAAGTCCATCGCGCCAGTACCGATTGAAATCGTGTGGTCGATGATACGAGAAAGCTCCGCCAAAACGATACGCATTGCTTGGGCTTTTGGTGGGATTTCGACGCCCATCAAACGCTCCACCGCTTTACAGTAACCAATGTTGTTCATTGGAGCTGAGCAGTAGTTCAAACGATCTGTGTAGGGAATAACTTGGTTGTACGGATGAGTTTCCGCCATTTTTTCAAAGCAGCGGTGAAGGTATCCGATTTCGTTGTTACAACGAACAATCGTTTCCCCATCCATTTCTGCCATTACCCGAAGAGTACCGTGCATCGCTGTATGGGCAGGACCGATGTTCAAGGGAACATATTTGTCATTCAAGATGTCACCAGGAGAACCGGGTTCATTATTGAAATGAATTGGCAATGAGCTTGTGCAAGGTTGTTGCATGTCCGCTTCGTAGTCTTTACGAAGTGGATGCCCCACAAATTGGTGATGAGTCAAAATTCTGCGCAAATTCGGGTGACCCTCGAACTTGATACCGAACATGTCATAAGCTTCACGTTCAAACCAGTCAGCACCAGTCCAAGCGCCCAATGCTGTCCCAATAGACTCACCCTCGCCCACTTGCGCTTTGATACGCAAACGAGAATTGTCTTTAGAAGAGAACAAATTGTAAACGACATCGAAACGTTTATCGCGAGTTGGGTAATCCACTCCGCAGATATCCATCAAGAAATCGAAAGTTCCTGAAGTTTTCAAGAACATCAAAAGATTTGGGACGTCCTCTTTAGGAACTTCCAAAACATCATCGCCCACAGCGTGGATGAATTTGAAGTTCTCAATCTTGAACTTACCCGCAAGAAGTTGTTTTAAATTCTCAAGCTTGTTCATATGGGCTCTTCCAGTTGTCTTTCCACGGGCGTGGAGTGTGATCTGCGATCATTTTTTGCAAAGCCATAATACCGTCCATTACCGCTTCCGGTGTCGGAGGGCAACCTGGGATGTACACGTCAACAGGGATGACTTTATCAACACCTTGAAGAACGTGGTAAGCACGGTAGAAACCACCGGAGCTTGCACATGCACCCATCGCGATCACATATTTTGGCTCAAGCATTTGCTGATAAATACGAGTGATAACTGGAGCCATCTTTTCAGTGATAGTTCCCGCGACCACAAGAAGATCGGCCTGACGTGGAGAGAAACGTGCAACCTCAGCTCCGAAACGAGCTAGGTCATATTTCGGTCCCATCACCGACATGAATTCAATACCGCAACAAGCGGTACCATACGGCATTGGCCACAAAGAGTTTTTACGACCCCATGCTACGATGTGATCTAACTTCGATGTGAACGCAATATCTCGCGACATATCATCTGCTGCTTGAGTTCCGAGCGCGCTCGTAGAACCCTGCACTTGATCGTTGTGCATAAATACACCTCTGTAATTTCAATTAGCTATCATTAAGTAGTTACTGAAAATCCGTAATCCTGACAACTAGATATCTCATTATAGGGGTTGCGTCTGGGTTCTTCAACGCACCCCTCCAAAAGATGAATATGATCGTAAATGAAATTGATTCTCCTCTCGTTTGGACAGAAACTTTAGTTTCCAGCTAATAAGAAACTTTAGTTTCCACCCAACATCAGTCGAGGCGTCCATCACTGTGTGCAATTGCACAAGTTAGGCAGAACCTTGGCTTTGAAAGGAGATCTCATGAAAAAGATGGCTATGTACGTCTCTTCAGCCGTTCTTGCATTGTCGTTAAGCGCTCAGGCGCAGCACAAAACGCAAGATTTGCTTATTAAATTAGCACCAGGCTTCGGGGAACTTGAGTTTACTGGGGCGAAGACAGAAAAACTTACGGACAATTGGGTACGAGTGCAGCTTCCAAAACACATGAGCCTCAATACCTTGATGAAAAACCCATCTGTTGAATCTGTGCAACCGAACTATAAAATCACTCTTCCGGAGGACTTCTCAATTCAGGACCCTCTTCGCCGAGCAGCTTTAGCAAAAATGCTTCGCCGCAACCGCCAACTGCGCGAGATGGCAATTCAAGACAACCCCGGGATTCCTAACGCCCCGCAACCAACCACGGGGTCAGACCCCTTGTTCCCAAAACAATGGGGCATGTTGAATATCGGCGTTCAAGAAGCTTGGAAAGTAACTAAAGGGTCTCCAGAAATGATCGTCGCCGTTATTGATACTGGTGTTGATTATACTCACGAAGATCTTTTGCCCAACTTATGGAGAAATGAAAAAGAAATTCCCAACAATGGTATCGACGACGATGGCAATGGTTACATTGATGATGTCATCGGTTGGGATTTCGCCTCTAATGACAACAAGCCGTTCGACCTTTCTATGACTCCGCTGGAAATCCTATTTAAAGGTGGAAATCCTGGTCATGGAACTCACTGCGCCGGGAACGTAGCTGCTCGTGGTGATAATGGTAAAGGAATCGCGGGTGTCGCTCCGAACGTGAAAATCATGTCTTTGCGCTTTATCACTGAAAAAGGTCAAGGCACGACGGCTGATGCGATCAAAGCTATAAAATACGCTGTCGACAACGGCGCCAAAGTTCTTAGCAATTCTTGGGGCTCTGAAGGTGAAGATCCCAATGAAGGCACTGAAAATAAAGCCTTGCGCGATGCTATCCAGTACGCCCAAGACAAAGGGGTGCTTTTCATCGCAGCAGCTGGAAATGGTCACAAGGGCGTGGGTTATGATAATGATTCTGACTCTGCTCCCGCATACCCTGCCAGCTATGCGAATGAAAACATTGTGTCTGTAGCGGCTCTTGATTCTCGTGATAAATTGGGATCTTTCTCGAACTGGGGTCTGCGCTCCGTAGACATTGGCGCTCCGGGCGTGGCCGTGTTCTCAACAATGGTTGGTAACAACTATTCGGATGTGGTTATCGACAAATTCGGCTTCAAAGCCACGTGGGATGGAACATCTATGGCGACTCCTCATGTTGCTGGTGCCGCAGCTTTGTACTGGTCGGCTCACCCGGAAAAAACATGGCAGGACGTTAAGGCGGCATTGTTAGGATCTGCGAAAAAAATTGATGCCCTGAACAACAAAACAGTCTCTGGCGGAAAATTGGACGTCGGCGCTTTGTTGAAATTCTAATTCATCACTAAAAATGAAAACTAAAAGGGAGCCCACAAGGCTCCTTTTTTTTGCATGATATCCATTTAATATCTGCATACCCTAGATGCCAATTAACAGTGATCCTTTGCGGAAACTTAATTTGTAAAAAGCCCTCTTTCCTCAAACAGTATTAAGACGACTATCTACCACTCCAGAGAAAGGGATTCCTCAATGCGTCTTCTTACTTCTGCACTCG
>JBJTMR010000254.1:0-5162 GCA_046070625.1 Bdellovibrio sp.
AAATGCCTGGAGCATTTGTGTGGCAATTATCATACTGCAGTTTGTGATTGAGATGTTGATTGTTCGTCACTATGCGCTGGCAGTGGTCTTTATTACTCCGATGACAATTCTTTTAACTGAAGCCGGAAATCCTTTGATTCACAATCCGGAGGTTCTGGTGCCAATTCGCTTCTGGAACATTGCTTTGGGCAGTCTTATTGGGGCTATCGGTGGATGGGTTATATATAATGAGCGAATTCGCTTTATCGCGAAAGGCCGCGAGCGATTGCAGTCTAACCATCTGTAAATAATTGTCAGTTGTCACTCGGCCGGACCTTCGATAATCTTCCCTAAAGCGATTTTTTATTTTAGCCTAAGAACGGAGGTTGTATGAAAGCGTTTACCTTCCTCTTTGCGCTTCAGCTTATTTTCGGCGAAGCCTCAGCTCAGCTTTTAGTGAAAATGAATTCTCAAGCCATCGCTAATCCTGCGACGACGATGAGTTGTCGCGGATGGAAAGAAAGTCGTGAAAAAGACGACGTGGCCTCGCAGTTTGTCTCTTTAGGTGCGCCTTCTTTTATTTGGAATGATAAGAATCATTCCTTTCAAATTTACGCCATGAAAATATTTTTGCGCAGTCCTTTTTTGGAAAACGGTCAGTATGAATGTCTTGTGCAAGGAAAAGATTTGCAAGCTCTCGGAAATGGGAACTGGCTATCCCTTCCTGCGGTCGGAGAGCGAAAGTCTTCCTCCACAGCGGGGGATTGTGATCTGGTTTGCGGGGGCCTTCGCGTGCATGCGGACAAGGCCGTTGTTTTGTATGGGCGAAGCGAAGTTTACGGTGTCAGTAAGGACGCCAGTGGCAAAACAGAAATACTTGTCTTTGCCGTGCCACTTGCGGTGGATACGCACAAAGCTCCTTAGTTAAAGTATTTTTCCGGTTCTTGAAAACAGCGTTCAAAAATTTTCTGCAAAGCTGCTGCGTGAGTTCCGTCCATAAAGCGGTGATCGAAGGTCACTCCGATGCGTGCTACTGGGCGAACTTCAATCTTCCCAGCTTCAGTCACCCAGGGTCGATCCTTGATTGCTCCGACTGTTAACAAAATGGGAACTTTGGAATACGGTACCAAGGGAGCCCAGGCCGTGTCGCCACCCATGCCGCCAATGTTGGTAATCATGATCGAGCCGAAGGCATCGTGAGGCATTCCTGCCCACGTGAGGTTGATGCCCAGATCATAATTTAAAAAAGAAGCGATATTAAGTATGGGACGGATCAGGCACCAAGGTACCCACTTCAGAGCATCCGTGGAGCGAGTCAGCTCGCTGGCTTCGCCATTTTTTACGGCAGAAGCTTTCTTACCCAAGGCCTCTGCGATTTGATGCACGGAAAGTTGATCGGCGTGGCGGATGACAACACCCGTAAGGGTCGCCTTGCCAACGGGATCGTTGGGGTTTCCGGGGATATTGACTTGGTAAAATAAATCCACATGTTCGCGCAGGTAAATGCGGTTAAAGCGAATCATACCGTTAATTTCGGGGCGCTCTTTCATCGCTGTGGCGGCGGCCTTGCCTGCCAGGTGGGCGATGGTAACCTTGGGGCCGGCTTCAGAGTCGTGATTTTTGATATAAGCCAACGCTTTGGTCATATCGATTTCCAAAAGTCCATAGACTGAAGGGTCTCCGGCCGTTCGCCAAGAACCCATAGCAATTTTTCGGAAAGAGGAACCGCCTCGAGAAAGCCGCAATTGTGGTTTCATGGCCCTAGGCTATCAATAAACGAGAGCTCAACAAAGAAACTTAAGGGCTTATAAACTTTTGTGACTTGATGCATAACTATTGTGGGTTGAAAGGGAAGCCCCCTGGGGTGTAGAGAAATACTCATGACTCAGCAAGAACTAGTAGTGAAAAAAGAGATTTTACGAATGATGGCGGGGTTCCGTCGTTTCCGTGAGCGTTTTTTTAAAGGGGAGCACTCCCTTTATGACTCCCTTTCCACAAGTGGACAACGTCCCAAGACGTTGATGATTTCATGCAGTGATTCCCGTGTCGATCCGGCCATTGTGTTTTCATCATCACCCGGGGATATTTTCGTCGTTCGCAACGTTGCAAACTTGGTTCCACCTTTTGAATCCTCCATTGGTTTCCACGGGGTCAGTGCTGCGATTGAATTTGCAGCCGTCAACCTTGAGGTCGAAAACATTGTGATCCTGGGACATCGCCAGTGTGGCGGTATCAGATCTTTGTTTCAGCCGGCAGCCATTCGTGAGGGTGGGTTCGTTCAGCAATGGATGACAATCGCGGCTGATGCCAAGCACAAAGTTCTTGAGCAAAACCCGTCGGCGGACGTGGATCATCTTTGTCGTGAGTGCGAGAAAACATCCATTGTGACGTCCCTAGAAAATCTTCGTACGTTTCCGTTTATCGAGGACGCTATTCAAAAACGCGGTCTTCAGTTGATCGGAGTGTATTTTGATTTAGAGTCCGGACAGTTGTCGTTTTACGATGACGTGGCAGCGACGTTTCGCGAGTTGGATTTAAGTAAAGTTCCTGTTTAAATATTGACGCATGGCGCGCCATGGTCCTGAGAGTCCCTAAACTGATGCAGTTTTCACCAAAAGCTGATAGATCTTAGGGACCTATGACAAATGCAAATACTCGCACAACTCCGTATTCAGCCGTAAAACCCGATGTCCAGCTTGCTAAGCAAGAAGAGGGCATTCTCGATTTTTGGGATCAGCAAAAAATTTTCCAACAGACGCTCGATCCAAAAGGTAAAAAAACATACAGCTTTTACGATGGACCTCCGTTTGCGACAGGTCTTCCGCACTATGGTCACTTGCTTGCCGGTGTTTTGAAAGACGTTGTTCCTCGTTATTGGACAATGAAGGGTTACACAGTGCCACGCCGTTTTGGTTGGGACTGCCATGGCTTGCCGGTTGAATACGAAATCAATAAGACACATAAAATTGAAAGTCGTAAAGACGTTTTCAAAATGGGTGTTGCTGAATACAACGACGCTTGTCGCTCGATTGTAAAACGCTATTCCACAGAGTGGAAAACCACAGTACGTCGCGTGGGTCGTTGGGTGGATATGGAAAATCCATACTTCACGATGGATGTTTCTTTCATGCAGTCTGTGTGGTGGGTGTTTCAAGAGCTTTTCAAGAAAGGCTTGATCTACGAAGGCTACAAAGTGGTCCCTTACTCTGTCGGGATCTCGACATCGCTTTCAAACTTTGAAGCGAATCAAAACTATAAAATGGTTCAAGATCCCGCGATCACGGTGATGTTTAAACTCATCAATCAACCGGATACGTCGGTGATGGCTTGGACGACGACTCCTTGGACATTGCCATCGAACTTGGCATTGGCGGTGGGACCAGAGATGGACTACGTCAAGGTTCAAGAAAAGGCGACAGGTCGCAAATTGATTCTGGCGCAAGCGTTGCTTTCGTCTGTGTTTAAGAAACCAGACGAAGAAGTTGAAGTTCTGCAAATGATGAAGGGTTCTGACCTTGTGGGTCTGACTTACGAACCATTGTTCCCTTACTTTGGCGATCGTGCGGATAAAGGGGCTTTCCGTATTATCTCTTCTGATCACGTTACGACAGAGAGTGGTACCGGTGTGGTTCACATGGCGCCAGCCTTCGGTGAAGAAGATTACTATGCGTGCGCTAAAGCTGGCATCCCGATCGTCAATCCAGTGGATGACGATGGTATGTTTACGGCAGAAGTTCCAGACTACGCGGGTAAGCGCGTGAAGGAAGCTGATAAAGACATCATCGCGGATCTTAAAAAACGCGGGAATCTTTTCAAACAAGATACGATTCAACATAGTTATCCATTCTGTTATCGCTCAGATACACCATTGATTTATCGTGCGGTTTCTTCATGGTTCGTGGCGGTTGAAAAAATCAAAGAAAACTTGATTGCAAACAATCAGCAGACAACGTGGGTTCCAGATCATCTTCGTGATGGTCGTTTTGGGAACTGGTTGGAAGGCGCTCGTGACTGGGCGATTTCTCGGAACCGTTTCTGGGGGACTCCGCTTCCAATTTGGAGAAACTCTGAAGGTGAAGTGATCTGCGTGGGTTCTCGCGCTGAATTAGAAAAACTATCAGGACAAAAAGTTGAAGATCTTCATATCGAGTTCGTTGATAAGATCACAATCCCATCCCCAACGGGGAAATCTCCGTTGAAGCGTGTTGATGGGGTTTTGGATTGCTGGTTTGAATCAGGCTCTATGCCATACGCGCAATGGGGTTATCCTGAAACATCTGTGGAAGAATTCAAAAAAGCTTTCCCGGCGGATTTCATCGCGGAAGGTTTGGACCAAACTCGTGGTTGGTTCTATACGCTTTCTATTATCGGAACAGCGTTGTTTAATCAGGCTCCGTTTAAAAACGTGGTCGTGAACGGTTTGGTTCTTGCTGAAGACGGTCGTAAGATGTCTAAGAGCTTGAAGAACTATCCAGATCCGATGGAGGTTCTGAATCAACACGGTGCGGATGCCTTGCGTTTGTATCTTATCGATTCTCCAGTTGTGAAAGCCCAGGAATTGAAATTCTCTGAAAAAGGTGTGTACGACATCGTTCGTAAGATCTTGCTTAGATGGTGGAATTCTTATTCGTTCTTTGCGAACTACGCAAACATCGATGGCTTCGTACCAAAAGGTGACGCTAAAAAATCTCCAAATATTTTGGATCAATGGGTGTTGTCTCGTTTGAATGCATTGATTGCGAACACTCATAAAGAGATGGACGCCTATCGCTTGTATAACGTGGTTCCTCACTTGCTTCAGTTTATCGAAGAATTGACGAATACGTACATCCGCTTCAATCGTGGTTTGTTCTGGCAAGAAGGTATGCCGGAAACAAAACGCTACGCTTATGAGACTTTGCATGAAGTTTTGGTGACGTTGGCGAAGCTGATGGCGCCTTTTGCGCCGTTCATGTCTGAAGTGACTTATAAAAACTTATCGCAAGTTCTATCGAACAAAAAAGAGTCGGTGCACTTGGAAGATTATCCCGTTGCGGATCTTTCGATGCTTCGTCCAGAGCTTGAAGAAGCTGTTAAAGCCATGGATACGCTTGTGACCTTGGGACGTAATCATCGCGAGAAGATCGCAGTGAAAGCAAAGATCCCGTTGAATGAAATCAAGATCATTCACAGAAATCCAGAGT
>JBJTMR010000255.1:0-3083 GCA_046070625.1 Bdellovibrio sp.
GACGGTACCCATCTGTAAAACGTTCGTGTAGTGCGGATCTACTGTCATGTCTGCGCGAACGGCTGACAGTGTTGTGCTCGGAGCGGCCAGACCGGCATAGGTCGCTTTGAAGGGTTTCGGTGGAAGAGGTTTTTGTACAGGCGCTATGACAACAGAAGAAATTTTCTGTGGCGATACTTGCGAAGGCTCTTTGGAAGTCGGGATTTTTTTTGCTGAAGTTCTGCTTGAAGTTGTTGTGGCAACTGCCGCTTTTTGAGTGTTTACAGGAGATTTTTTGCGCGCAGGAGCAGCCCAACCGCCCTGAGCTAACAGCAATAAGAATGTCAGAAAGATCAGACTTTTCAGCACCCAAATCTCCTAGGTGCAGATAATTTAAGGCATTTCCTGTCGAAGAGCGAGACGTCAGAGGGAGTAACGATAAAACTTGCAGAGTTGTCTAAAGTTTAGACAGCTCTGCAAGAGTATATTTGGAATTTGCGTTTATTTACCCAATTTGCGCCTGAAGATCTTGGATGGCATCGACGGTTGCTCGCGTTTTTAAGTCGAATTCAGATCCATCGACGAGTAAGCTTTTGGCCTGAGCTGGATTGCCGGTTTCCATGGATTTTACGACTTCAGCTGCTGCTTTATGAAAAGACGCGTGATTATCTTTAAGGTGTTTGTAAGCCGCAAAGCTGTTGAATTGGGTTCCCGGTCCGT
The DNA here is from genome assembly GCA_046070625.1 of Bdellovibrio sp. Classification (GTDB taxonomy): domain Bacteria; phylum Bdellovibrionota; class Bdellovibrionia; order Bdellovibrionales; family Bdellovibrionaceae; genus Bdellovibrio. Next base: position 700 of record JBJTMR010000255.1, read on the forward strand.
AGATCCATTTTCCTAAAGCGCAGTTGTTGTCTTGGCAGACATGAGTGCTTTTGAGGTCTTCATTCCCAACGTGATTTACAAAGTTTTTCAAGCGGCCTTTCCATTTAAGGTGAGCCTGAATGGCCTCGTTAAAATTGATAACCTCGGCATTATGTTTGTCACGTAATTGAGCTTTTCTTTGCCCAAGCAGTTCTCCCTCAAGAACACCTACGACGCGCATGAGGTCTTCGGCTTGCTCTAAGGATTTTTGAGAGTATTCAGAAGCCTTGGCGGCAACCCCTGTGTTCTCCATAGTTGCCCTTTCAAGACTGTTGATGGCCTGGGAAATTTGAGAAATTCCTGCGGATTGCTCCTGGCTGGCCTGGGCGATTTCCGTGTTAAGTGTACTGACATTTCCGATAGATTCCAGAATGGACTTCATGGATTGTCCTGTTCTATCGGCTCCATTTTTTCCATTTTCGATTTGTTCTAAGGAAACTTTAATCAAGGCGGAAATTTCTTTCGCGGAGGTGGCACTCTTTTGAGCCAGCGTCCTGACGGCGTCTGCGACCACAGCGAATCCTTTGCCGTGTTCTCCGGCTCGCGCAGCTTCAACAGAAGCATTCAGTGCCAGCAAGTTTGTTTGAAAGGAAATGTCATCGATGATGGTCATGATCTCTTCAATTTTTTTGGAGCTGGACGAAATCTCGTTCATATTGCGAATCAGCGTTTGCATTTCATCGGCGCCACTCTGAGTTTTTTCTTGTGCGTAGCGTGCGAGGTCCTGCGCTTGTTTTGAATTTGCGGCATTGTTTTTTACCATCGAAGATAGTTCTTCTAGGCTGGCGCTGGTTTCTTCAATGGCCGCAGCTTGCTCGCTCGAAGAGTCGGAGACCTGTTTAGAAGATTTAATAAGCACTTCACCAATTTTTAACGCTTGTTGTGACTCTGTTTTAAGAGTGGTGACCGCTTGGTGGAATGTTTTAATTGTTTGAGAAATTGTTTTGCCAAGATAGGCAGCAAAAAGTATTGCAAAGAGCAGGGAACCCAGAGCAAAAGCCATCTTTTGATAGAGCGCCTTAGCAAGAATCTCACAGCGGTGGCTTACGAAATATTGGAACTCTTTTTGTAAATTTAAAATGAGTTCGCTGTTGGCGACAAAAGTGAAGTTCAGATCTTTAGAGAATCCTTGTGGGTCTTTGAAGATTCTATCTGTGTCTTTCAGGTAAGGAAACAGATGAGATTCTTGGTTAGAAATATTTGTGACGTATTTATCGTAGTTGGCGGCAAAACTTGCAGAACTTCCATAATAAAGATGATCGAGCTCCTTAACTTTCTGAAGGTTGCTTTTTGCTCTTTGAAGGGCTGTTGAATACAAAACGTAAAGAGATTTAATGCGGTCGATATTCTCGGGCTTCTTTAATTCTTCAGGGGAAGAAGTTAAAGAGTACAGTTCAGCCTGGATTTCATGAATTTGTGGCAACCACAATGTCAGAAGATCCATGGTGTAGTACGAGTCACTGTCTGGATCTAGCATGATATTATGACTGTCAGCGATGGCGCCTCTAATTTTTGATAAGTTGCGGACAGCATTGAGAAAGGTGAGTCCGCGACGTTTTTCCTCGAGGGAACCTTTGAGATAGGCCTCCAGATATTTTTCTGCTTCGGCGCGATCAAAAGGGACATCCTTGAGGGAATCCATAAAGTGCTTCCACTCGGATTCGACCTGTGCCCACTCGCTTGGAGACGGAGGATCATTTGTGTATACTCGGAAGTGCATTTTGTGGGAGGCCTCTTTAACTTCTGCCCCCTCTATCATATGCTCGATGCCTTTGAGTTCGGATTGTGAAAAATCCAAAACATCCTGATTAACTCTCCATAAGTAGAAAATAAGAACGACGATAGGAATACTAAAAATCAAAATAGCTAAAGTGAAACGGATGCCGACGCTAAGATTTTTCACAGGGAACTCCTTATGAAACGAATCGGCTATTTCTTGGTGTTCTTAACAGGTTCTTAACTATTTCTAGACTCAAGTGTGTTTTGAAAAAACTCAGCCCGGGTAGGAGCACTCAGTCAGTGGAGTTTCCGCAACAGTAACTCGAGTGAGCATCGGAAGCTCTTTTTTCGCGTGGTCATAGACCCATTTGGCCAAAAGCTCCGACGTTGGGTTTTCAAGCCCCGGGACTTCATTCAGCACTCGGTGGTCGATTTGTTCTAAAAGAGGCTTCATCTTCGCTTGAATATCGTTATAGTCGATCACCCAGCCAATTTTAGAGCAAATCGACCACCGAGTACTGAATGAAGTCCCGGGCCTGGAAAATCCGACCTCGGAGCTTTTGGCCAAATGGGTCTATGACCATGCGAAAAAAGAGCTTCCGATGCTCACTCGAGTTTCTGTTGCA
>JBJTMR010000256.1:0-3475 GCA_046070625.1 Bdellovibrio sp.
TTCGCTCTGTTGCTGCTGCGCCACCGCCATTCGTCCAAAACGTTAAATCCGCTGTTGGTGACACGCTAAAATCGCCTGTCGCAATGGCCTTCATCACCGCCGCATTTTTTAACGCAGATCCGGTATGACCGTTCATTGATAATGTGAATAGTGTATCACCACTCAAAGTCGCCGATGGCGACGATTCGTTGCCTCGAGCTTTTACCGAGATAAATGATGGGGTCGCAGAGTTAGAATATGTTGTTAACCAAATATCATCTGCGGCATCAGCACCGTTATTATTATCAATATGAAGTGCTCCAAATGGAGCAGTGGTTCCAATCCCCATGTAGCCGCTAGAAATGATCGTATTTCCAGAACCTTTTGGAGTTAATGTCAGGTTAATATTGGCGTCACTTCCAGATGCAGTAATCGTCGGCGAGCTTCCTGATCCAGCACCATTGACGGTCATATAGTTGGCGCTTGAACTGCCAAGATATGCCGAGCCTCCAACATTCAGAGCTCCTCCAATTCCAGCACCGCCACTAACAATAAGAGCTCCCGTTGAGGGTGAAGTTGATGCTGTGGTTGAGTTGGAGATCAACGGACCCGCACTGGTAATAGATCCCGTTCCAGTTGTCGAGATGTTGCCCGTCGTTGAATAGTTTCCAGTTGAAGTTGTATTTCCTGAAGAAACAATATTTCCGCTGGATGTAATAGTGCCAGAACTATCGATTTTAAATTTAGAAACCCCTGCAATTTCGAAGTTTAAAAAGTCCCCGGTATATCCCGCCGCCGTGTTGGCACCAATAACTGTTCCGTTCGAGTTCCCAACGAAATATCCCCCTGAAGTTCCATTGAAGGGAGCACTGCCTAATGCAAGCAAAGGAGCATTAGCACTTGCAGTTGGTGCAGTCCCAACATGAAGGGCTGATGCGGGAGTTGCAGTTCCAATACCAACTAAAGGATTAGCACCGCCTTTGATGATCATACTTAATCCATTGGTAGTGCTACCTGTAGGTATAGTGTAGATACTAAGATTCGCTCCGTGAGCGGATGTAGTCCAATCCTCCGCACTTTGTGCTACGGCCATAACTCCCGTGCCACCATACGCAGTTCCGTCGTAACCCACTCCTGAAAAACCGCCAAGGTAATCATTGATCAACACAGCCGTTGGCGCGGCCAATGTGCCATGACTACGATACTGGGTTATGACTGGCCCTCGGTAATAAGTATTGCTGTAAGCATAAATACTGTGTCCCGCAAGAGTGTTATCAATATCCTGCCTGAAGGTGCCAGCAACATGTAGAGTTTTTTGCGGAGTAGATGTTCCAATGCCCACGTTCCCGCTGGTACGATAAATATCCGGTGAAGAAGCCGTCCATAGGCCATCTGTCACACTTGTTGGCAGTCGAGCCACAGAAAGAGTGCCTGCTGTGATATTCGTGGCGTCCGTCGTATCGGTCGTTGCAGACGCTGCCAAAGTTGGAAAATCAGATATCTGAGATTTCGTAATCGAAATTGAAATACACGCCAAGGAATCACTCACAGAAGACCAACTCAGTGTTTCTCCTGCAGCACAACCTGTTCCGCTTAAAGCTGCACTGCCTGTGACGCTCGATCTTAAATCTGACATCGACACAAATCCCGGCGCCCAAGTGTTCGCACCTGCGTAGCGCAGCACTTGTCCAGTCGCTGTCCCCGCGGCACTGATAGATTGACCTTTGATTTTCTCAACCACAGGGCTTGGCAAAGTTCCTGACAAATCACCGCTCAACGTCGTCGAAGATTGGAATGCTCCGGTAATTCTCGAGTCATTACCTTGCGCCGCCGTTCCTGCCGTCGTGCCGTAGGAAACCGTTAATTGGTTGGACGTCACTGACAATCCAGTGCCCGGCGCATTCTTAGCGAAAGACTGCACCGTAGGGTCCGTCTCCGATATAACACCGCTCATGGTGGCCCAGGTTCCGTCACCACGTAAATAAGTTGTCGCGTCTGCCGTCCCCATTGGGTTGACGATCGCCAAGGGGCCTAGACCTAAGTTTGTGCGAGCTGTCGCAGCATCGGAAGCGCCCGTACCACCATTGGCAACCGCGACGACTCCGCTCACGTTGTTGGCAATGCCCGTGATATTAATACCTAAGTTTGTGCCGGTTCCGTCACTGTTATTTAAGAGTGCATCGAGCTTTGTGAATCTCTGGAAAATGCTTTCCATATTAGCTTGATTTAAATTTTTCGCATTATTGACAGCAACAAAATCCGTATCGGATTTGCCATTCAGAGTTTCTGAATTTATAGCATAGGCCACAGATCTGATATTAAAGTCAGCCACTATTGGATAGGAATCAATAGTCAAACTTACTCTGAATTTACGGGCTCCATTTGTCGTTGCCGGATTAAATGAGGTGACAGATCCGCTTACTGTCCCGTCTGAGTTCAGACAAACCAGGGAGGACTTCACTGCGGAGTTATCCATGACATTAGCTAATGTTAAAGACGGATCATAACCCCCAACAACGCCCGTACCAATAGACAAGTTTATGTAGCCATTCGATATATTGACTCCAGAAAACTCTTCTTCACGCAAAACACAACCATTCGGAGAAAGAATGCGTGCATTAACAGTCATACCTGATCGTGTTGGATAATCTCCGGTCGGAAGTTTAATAACACCTTGAAAGCTAATACCCTTATGAGTTTGCGCAAGGGCTGTACCTACAAATCCACTGACTAACAGTGACACCAGAAGTAGGTTCAACATTACTTTACTCATAAAATACTCCGTCAAAAGAAACACCATTCGCCAAGACTTTTTTCTCAGCGACTTCCCCAAAACTTCCTGAAAACACCACTCCGTTTCCAGTGGTAATAATCTCACTGGATGTAAAATCAACCTCTGTACGTTGAGCGCCAACAACCTCTAATGGATCGGATATAGGACTTGTGATATTCAAATCTATAGAACACGCAGCTGAAAATAATAAAGAAGCAGATATAAAGAGGAGACGTGCTATATTTTTAAGAATGAAATGTCTCATAGCTCCCTCCATACGTTCAGATGGTGAATGCCTCAATGAAAGGCTTTCGTTAAACTTATCGACATAAAGACAAAACCAGTAAAATTTTGATCAAATTTACCCCTCCATGAATATCCTTGAAATTAAAAACCCACCAATGTGAGAGATTTTCCGTCTGATTTTGAGACACTTTTTCGAATTCTTGAGCGCTGAAACCAACATCGATGAAATGTGGCTAATGTAGGTTTTGATTTTCTAGATCGCGTTTATTTTGATTTGAGAGCTTTCTCGATTTTATCAAGACGCGCTTTAATTTCCGCGTTTTCCTTCTCCGCTTTGTCGGCGCGCGATTTAAGTCGAGCATTCTCACTTTCAACCATCTGAATCTTCGCATGAGCCGCATTTAAAGCCTCTTGATCAGCCTTAGAAGCTATCATGCGATCTTGAGTGGCTTGATGAGCTTCGATTCCAACAACGCG
>JBJTMR010000257.1:0-3070 GCA_046070625.1 Bdellovibrio sp.
AGGGTTCAAAAAACTTGGCTTGCCAAAGTGTCTTTTTCGCCGGCGTCACTCCGTACTGCTTAGCTAAAAATTTCTCGACCGATCCCGCAGACTTTTTAATTTCTGCAAGGGCGGCTTCCAGAAAATTCAACTGCGCCCCCATCATATATTGAAAACGATCCATCGCCTTATTGGACAAAACGCTTTGGAACTTATTCATCAAAGATTGACGGAAATCGTGCAAGCCGGTTTCTGTTCTAAGGTAATCCGCAATCACTTGATCTTCGGGAACACCCAGCGACAACAACATCAGCGCACAACCTACGCCCGTGCGATCTTTCCCTACAGCACAATGCTGAAGCATCCCCTTATCGGTCATCTGATCCATCACGGCAAACATGCGACGATAAGCCGCATTATCAAACGGCAACTGGCGATAAAGATTTTCCATATAGTCTTCAGGGACAGATTCTAAATGCTCTGTGGAAAAAAAGGATTTCAGCGTCGCACTCATACGATGAGATACTGGATTCGCTGGGCAGTTTTCGTAATTTGCGCCATTCCACAAAAGATCTTTGTCCGCTGCAGATTCTGCTTCATCACGGTAATCTATCACGTAAGCAATCGACAAATTCTGTATTGCTTTCAGGTCTGTTTCCGTAAGTTGAGATAAAGCTCCTGAACGGAAGAACAAATTTTTCTTCAGAAGATGTCCTTCCACCGAATGACAACCACCCATATCTCGAAAATTAATTGCCCCTTGTAGCTTCATCTTCTGAACCTTTCCAAAACATCATAATAACACGCTTTTAGGTTTCACCCATTTAATTTGTTCTTTAAATTCCACCTGCGATATGAAGCTATATTCAAACGAGGATTTTATGAAAACATTTTTCACATCTGCAACCTTCACTGTTTTTTTAGGGGTCTTAACAGCGTCTTCATCGTGGGCCAAGACACAACCCCAAGACCTCCGCAGAGAGTTTCAATCCATGATCACCGAGGAGGTTTTACCTAAGGCGCAGGATTTCGCGGCAAGGTCTTTGAGTCCTCAAACCGCTGCAGATTTCATTGGCTCCCTGATGAAGTTTCAAACAAGCTTCAGCGATTTCATCGAGGCCCTCTGTACTGAAGGCACCAGTGCTTGCACGACCGTTCGCTATACCGAGGGCATTGAGCTTGCGCACAACTTAGCCCTTATCCCCGACGTAGCCGCCGACCAGCTGGCCCTGCCCACCCGCCCCTTCCAACAAGCCAATGAAATCTGTGCGCAGCCAACGACAGCACCGGCCCCTCAGTGTGTTAAGGACGTTCTACAAAAAGAAGAAAGCCTTTTGCTGCAAACCAGAGATCAGCACGTAGCTGAACTGGGAGTGCGCATGGCCCAGGATTATTCAAAGTTTGCGATGTATCTGCAACCAGATCAACAAATGGAATCCCAGTATAATTGGTATTATGACTACGCTCTTCACTATGTGGAAGACCGCTTGAGTGATTACTAAATAAGGGCGTATACCAAGAGGTGACCTTCGCGAAGCTCATACTTCACGTCACTTCCTAACAAATCAAACCCATAGCGTGATCCCCAATTTGCGGGATCCGTGATTGGGTTTTGACGTTTTTTAAATGCGGGACGTGGATCCAACTCAAGCACCTCAACAATCAACGCACGGAGGTTCTTTGCACCACTGGGATCACGTTTTTGGATCTCTGCCTCGGCATCGTCTGTGAACTTTACCGGAATGCGTTCGATGGCCTCTGAGGCCCAACCTGCGTTGGCTTCGGGAATGGAGTCGGCATAGGGAATATACGGTTTAATATCTAAGACAGGTGTTCCATCCAACAGATCCACTCCACCCACATGGATTTCGGGTCCCCCGGGGGCATCCAAATCTAACTTTTCAAGTGTGACCGCAGAAAGACCAATCGGATTTGGGCGATGCGGAGAACGAGACGCCAAAACGCCAACTTTACGATTACCACCTAAGCGTGGCGGACGAATGCTGGGTTTCCAATTTTTGCCCCCATGTTCATGGAAAACAAAAACAATCCAAAGGTGACTGAACTCTTCTAAACTTCTGAGCGCCGTTTTAAGATCCGGATCCGGGTGAATCTTAATCACCCCTTTGGCTTGAGAAACCAGTCCCGGCTGACGAGGAATTCCAAACTTATCATGGAACGGAGTCTTCACGACTCCTATTGCTGAAAATTCAAAACTCTCCCCGTGCTTTTGCATACAATCCCTTTTTAGCTAGGTACGCCGTACCTATTCATAGCTAGGTACGCCGTACCTATTTGTCACGCACCGCATGCCAAAAAGGTACGGCGTACCTTTAGTTTTGAACGCCGATTTTGATGGCTTCGCCGTCAATGTCGGAGGCTTCTGTGTGAACACCTTTTGGCTCTGAAGTCAGAGGCAAGATGTTCAATGATTTTGTCAGAGTTTCTGACGTGATCATCTCTTTGTGAGCATTTAAGGCTTCCAGCAAAGCGCCGCTGCAGGCGATTTCTAGAGTGATTTTATCATCTAGTTTGAAGTCGGCCGTTTTGCGTGCCATTTGAATTTTACGCATAATTTCGCGAGCCAAACCTTCACGTTCTTGCTCCGGAGTCACTGTAGGATCAACTTCGATAGATACCACTTGGTGCACGGCCAGGTTCGCGTTATCGCCCTTCGGCGCACGACGGATTTCCACATCAGACAACTGGATGTCTTCGCCTTCCACTTGAACGGTCTCACCATTTTCAAGCTTCAAGATCGAAGCCAGATCCATTTTTTGAATCGCTCCGCTCACCGCTTTCATTTTAGGCCCAAGACGTTTCCCCAAAACTGGGAAGTTGGCTTTCGCTGTCACTTGTACGTATTGGTCTTCGTTGGCGTCATATTTCACCACACGGAAATTCAATTCGTCGATAAAGAACGGCTCAAACATTTGAAGCGTTTTTAGCAACTCTGGATTTCTGTGAATGATCTTGATTTCATTCAACGGGATCTTTGCTTTCACTGCGATCTTCTCGCGATGATTACGTCCCAAGGTCACAAGCGTATCCATGGCTTTAACAGCTTCTTCAAGCTCTGGACGAAGCATCG
>JBJTMR010000258.1:0-13625 GCA_046070625.1 Bdellovibrio sp.
TAGGCAGGAAAAGAAGCAGGCACCTTATAGTTTTTGTTGGGCTACGGGGCCTAACATGACTGCGCCTGCGGGAACATCGCGAATAACAACGGCATTGGCTCCGATGCGAGCGCCATCCCCGATTGTGATTGGACCTAAAACTTTTGCACCAGTTCCTATCATCACCTTGTTGCCCACGGTCGGATGACGTTTCACCGGATCAAACTTAGTTCCGCCCAAGGTCACACCATGGAAGATCACACAATCGTCACCGATTTGTGCTGTTTCACCGATCACAACTCCCATGCCGTGATCAATCACCAAGCGACGTCCGATAGTCGCTCCGGGATGAATTTCAATTCCCGTCAAAGCACGACCTGTTTCTGCCACAAAACGCGCCAGAAAATAAAACTCACGCTTATAAAAAAACTTCGCCACCCGATGTGTCAGTAACGCCTTCGGTCCCGGATAGAGCAAAGCAATCTCCCACAGAGATTTTGCCGCCGGATCATAGGCTTTGTACGTCAATAAAAGGTCGCGAATTTTCGTAAGCATTAATACTTCTCGTTTAAATCATCCAAGAGGAAATAGCGGTCAAAGAGCTCATTGTAGCGCGACCATTTTTCTCCAGAGCCTCTTTCTCCGTCCACGATCGTCTTCACTGTGGCAACCTTGCTATCAAAATCATCAATCATAGCCACAACCATCGCTTCCAAAAACTTCGGACGCTTCGGAGAACCATATTCAAGTTTGCCATGATGACTTAAGATAATATGCTTACAGATGTCACGGAGTTCCTCGCTGAAGCCCAAAATACGAGCTGATTTTTTATCAATCAACTCACACGCAAGTTCCATGTGTCCAAGTAAACGACCCCGATCGGTATAGGAAATCCCATTTTCATAGGCAAGCTCCCATAATTTACCGATGTCGTGAAAAATCGCCCCAAACAAAAGCAGATCTCTGTTTAAGAAAGGATAGTGAGTCCCCATGAAGTCCATGATTTTACAAATTGAAAGAACATGCTCTAGCAAGCCACCGATCCACGCATGGTGAATGGATTTCGCCGCCGGCGCACGCAGCACCAAGGGACGAATCTCTGGATCTTCCAATGTGTCGATGACTAATTGACGAATATGATCGTTACGCATAGACCGAACCAACTGAGTCAGTTCCGCCAACATGTCTTCCGCATTTCGAGATGCTTGAGGAATGAACTCTTCGAAATTCACTTCCGACGGCTCGACACGTTCTAAGCGATGAATGACCAATTGTTTGCGATTCTGAAAAAGTTGCACAAGGCCTTTAACCTTGATCACATCGCCCACTTCAAACAACCGAGAGAGCTCGTCCACACGATCCCACAAACGTGCATCTATAGTGCCCGTCGCGTCGCCGAGCTGCAGCCCCATAAAAGAACGACCGTTCTTGCCGACCCCGACTGTTTTTTCTTTTACTAACAGAAGGGTTTCGACCGTCGCTTTATCCTGGAGATTTTTGACAGTTTGCTTTTCCATCACTACTCCTCACAGAAAAGGCTTTGATGCTTGGGATCTTTGAATGAAACTTGAGCTACCAAAGTGGATCCCGCTTTCTGAGCCGAAAACAAGAATGTTCCACCGATAGTACTCAGATGTCGTTCGCGAGTTGTGTTAACTTTAAGTCCCTCGCCCTTCATTGCCAACATGTACTTATTCGTAATATCTAAAATTTGATTGCAGCCCGCACCGTAAACCTGATCATCAATTTTACGTTTGCGCGCACGACTGACGAACAAGACTTTTTGAGCTGTCGATTCGACAAAATCAGGGAACTCAAAGCCTACGTAAAAGGATCCATTGTTACCCGTAAGGTATTGCGACAAATCAATGTCACCGCCACCTTTAGGTAACTCAATTTTAATAGCTTCCCCGTTTACAATGCCTTCATTTTTTTGCACCAAAAAGACTTTAACGGCCGCAAAAACTACTTCTTTACTGCCGCTGGCCTCTTTATGTCCCTCGCCGCCACCTTCAGCTTTGGCTTCGTGATGTGCTTCAGCGCCTACCGTTTTGAACTCTAACAAATCCCACGCTTTGCTTGGAACCTTCACTTCATCGGGTAAATCTTCAACTTTAATTTCTTTGAATTCTTCGACGTGATAGCCGACGGTCTTGGTGCATGCGCCCAATGCCAAAAACATCCAGACTGTTAAAAGTCGGACTGATTTACGCATTAGTCAGACTCCAGTTGATCCCTCAACTCCAAGAGCGGCACATAGTTAGGTTCTGCTTGAAGCCCCGCACGGACATATTCATAAGCAGCCGCACGATCTTTACGCTTTAATACAACCCACGCCAGTCCATACAGAGCACCGGCATCAGCTTTATCTTTCTGGAAAATTTGAGTGTAAACAGTTTGCGCACATTGCACATCTTGAGTTGCAATACAGATATCACCCATTAAACGGCTGCGAACTGTTAAGGTGGTCAGCTCTGGCATTCTAAGAATAGCGGTGGCCTCCGGAAAGCGACCCACTTTTGCCAAGTATCCGGCTTGTGCCGCCAAGACGTAAGGATCACGGGGTCCTTCGGACAACGCTTCACCTAATAACTTTTGTGCTTCTGTATCACGATTGACTTCCATCAAACAAACGGAGCGCAAGGCTTTCATTTCCGCTGTTTGGATGCTTTTTTCATAAAGCTCTGAACAATACTTTTCGAGATAATCCCACTGTGTAAATCGCCAGTCGACCGTCAACGGATGAGTATAATGATCCGCGATCCCAGCTTGTTCGTTCAAGAAGCGCACAACCGCTTGATTAACCCCATCCGCATCGCCCAAAAGGTTGTGAGCGTACACTAGGAACAATGTCATTTCCTGGCGAAGATAGTTGCTTCTGCTGATGGTTAATTTCAGGTCATTGATTAAAGGCTTTAAGAATGTTCTATCACCGCTGACTTTTGAGTATTCCATCGCCGACATTGCACGACCAAACAGGGCCAGAACAGATGTCGGATCTTTGCGGTAAACATTTTCAAACTCGCGCATGGCTTCGGCGTAGCTGCCTTTTTTCATTTGCACGATAGCTAAATTCAACAGTGCGGAAACATTAAAAGGCTCGTGTCCAATCGCCTTTTGCAACATGTTTTCAGCTTCTTTCAAATCCCCGTCCATCATGTAGGAAATCGCAATTCCCAAATAGGCATCCACCAGTTCCGCCCGAGTGCTGCCTTCCTTAAGAATGGCACGCTCTAATATGCGACGACCCATTAAGCTTTGACGATCTTCAGAAATAAGAACAGGAGCTAGCTGAATTTGCGAATCAAGATCTGGTTCCTTAATGGCGACAGCTTTTTTGTAAGCCGTTAAAGACTTGTCATACAATCCCAGGCTTTTATAACGAATGGCCTGGCTCAACAGTTCTTCATAACCAAGATTATTGCGCTTATCTTTGGCGTTCCAAGTTAAAACGATACCCACGACCGCTAAAGCTGCAAATCCCAACAAACCCCAACGTAGAGCTGTTGAACGTTTGCGGATTTGATCCTGAAGACGCTTATCTCCGGCATTACCATAAGACCGTGCCGCGGTCGGCATTCCCGTGCGAGAAATCGGTCGTTCTGCACTGGAGGTCACATCTTTAAACTGCGACTGTGCTGGAATTGGTGTGGGCGTTAAATCATCAGGCAAAACCGGAGTATCGGTTTTAGTAAATGTGTGCTGAGCCACGGATTGGGTCATCGTTTTTTCCGACAAAGAGTCTTCTTGCTCTTCACGGATGTTTTTCACGATATCCAGGAACATCTGCTTTTCGCGAATATAGCTCCAACGGCCTTCAGGTAAGCGAATCTCATCGATGATAGAGATCTGTTTGCTTTTGAGCATCGCCGTGACGTCGTCCAGATTGAATGGCCCCAAGATCCTCGTGGAGGATTTTACGAGCCAGTTTTTTTCTGAACCTCCGGCAATCTCAAGAGCCATAGCTTAGAGTCCCTTCGTTAAGAGCAGCTTCAAGTCATCATTGGTAAGATAAAGACCTGCGCCCACGAAGCCAGAACGAGCGTCATTTTTATTCAAAGAATCGTTGATACCCGCATCAACATAGAGTCCGCGATAGAAATAATAGGATACGGATCCGCGCAGGTTGGTTCTGGTGAAATCAAATGCTTCCACAGTCGCTTTGAGTTTTCGACGGAAGAAGTAATAATCCACTCCAAAACCGCCACCATTTTCGATCACACCACCTTTAACAGTGAGATCCCAGAAGTTCTTTGCGAACAACAAGGTGACTTTAAGTTTATTTTCGTAAGTTTTTCTTTCGGTAAAGTCGGCCGGAGACCCGCCGCCTGAACCACTAACTTGAGTGCGTGTTGTCTCTACGACACCCGCTGGATCATCCACCAGAGCGACGTAGTAGTAACGATCCAGACCCGGTTGAATTTTCACACCGATAGTCGATTTCCAGTTACCCACTTCACCCAGATACTCTGTTTTGAAATCGAAGGCTGTTTCGATACGGCTTGCACCGGAAACAAGGTCGTTAACTCCGTCAATTGCGGATTCCACTTTTTCAGCGGTGGCTTCATCGCTGATAAGTTTACCGATGGTTCCTTCTCCGCGATTGATCTTACCTGTGATTTCATCCAAGTTTTTCATCGTGGCAGCCAGGCGACCCCAAGTCTTTTTAAGACCTGTGTCCGAACTGTCAGTCATCACCTCACGAAGAGTTGACGTGATATCATGAACTTCATCAACGATATCACCGATTTTATCTTTATTTTCTGCAGTAACCTGAGCCAAGTCTTGTGTGATTGTCTCAACGTTTTTAACAATACGACCCAAGATATGTTTGCGAGTTCCATCTTCCGAGGTTGCTTCTTCAAGGTTTTTTGCCACGACCTTTAACGAAGCGGCAACTTCCCCAACCTGAGCCATCAGGTTCTCCATAGAACCCCCGGCTTTGATGTTCAGAATTTGTGCATCATCCGGTAGTGGAGCATCCGTCGGAGAACCCGGGTACACTTCCACATGAGAGTCCCCCAAGATACCTTGAGCCTTGATTTCAATTGCTGCGGAAGTTGTTAACGGAACTTCCGATTTAACAGTGATATCAATTCTAGCCATGCCATCTTGCAGACGAATGTCTTTGATCACCCCGACGGGGATCCCCGCAGAACGAACCGCAGAATTTTTAACCAAACCACCGGCATTTGGAAGCAAGAACCATGCTTTTTTAGAACGGCCTAGATAGGAGGGATCATCGCTGACTCTCATAGACATAACGGCAATTAGTGATCCTACGATGATCACTAAAAGACCTACTTTAAACTCGGCAGCTCGGAGCCAATTCATTGATGCTTCATCCCTTTATTCACGAACCTCTTAACCAATTCTATATCGGTATTAAAGAAGTCCTCTGGAGTACCAAAAAGTAAAACCCGGCCACTATCTAACATCGCAATATGATCCGCAATCCTAAATGCAGCGGACAAATCATGCGAAACCATGATGGACGTCGTATTTCCTGCTCTCATTTTATGCGTACTCAAGATCAAATTATCCACCATTTCCGTCAGAATGGGATCTAAACCCGTGGTAGGCTCATCATAGATCAGGATTTCTGGATCTAGGGCGAGAGCTCGAGCCAGACCTGTACGCTTCTGCATACCACCTGAAATTTGACTGGGAAGTTTCTTATAATGTTTTGGGTCCAAACCGACTTGCTGGAGTTTTTCCTCAGCAATACTAAGGACCTGAGATTCTTTCAAATCTCGACGATGCTCGAACAAAGGAAAACAAACATTTTCCAACACCGTCATATCATCAAACAAAGCTGCGGATTGAAAAAGCACGCCGAACTTACAACGAAACTTCGTCAGCTCATCATCATTTAAAGAAGATAAATCTGTTCCTAAAACTTCGATGTATCCTGAGGTGGGCTTAAACAATCCCAATAAATGCTTTAGCATGACGCTTTTTCCGGTTCCGGAAAATCCGATGATCGCCGTCAAGCTCCCCTTGGGAATTTCAAGATTGATACCCTTTAAGACAAAGTCTTTCCCGCCATCGAAGGACTTTGTCATGTCACGTATAACAACTGCTGATTCACCGGCCATTACGAAATCCCCGCAAGGTTGTAGTACACACGAATCAGATTCGTGAGGAAATAATCCATAATAATAATCATGACCATGCTTTGCACGACACCTTGATTCGTAGCCTCACCGACGCCCTTAGCACCCCCTGTGGTATTGAATCCACGGTAAGTGCAAATCAGCGCAAAAAAGATACCGAACACGGCCCCTTTAAAAAGACCTTCGTTAATATGCTTCACTTCAATCAGGTCATTGATTTTTTGCCAGAAAACCGCTTCGTCCAACTGGACAATTTTCACACACAAGAACCAGCTGCCGATCATCGCTACAAAATCGAAAACCGCAGTCAACAAAGGCATACAGATAAATGCCGCCACCAACCGAGGCGCAATCAAATATTGCTTGGTATTGACGCCCATCACATCCAAAGCGTCGATTTGTTCATTCACGCGCATGGTTCCTAATCGAGCCGCCATCGCGCCACCTGCGCGCGCAGCCACGATCAATCCCGTCAACACCGGACCTAATTCGCGAGTGATCCCCAAGGCCACCACCGGGCCCACCATGTTCACTGCATTGAACATTTTAAAGCCAAGATAAATTTGGAAAGACAATGCCAATCCCGTAAATACACCCGTCAAAGAAATAATCCAAACAGACTGATTTCCGATAAACTCCATGTGTTTAATAATTTCAGCGAAGCGTGACGGCTTTGCGAAAATAAGTCGCACACTTTCGCTGAAAAAAATCATGATTTTACCAGTCTCATTAATCAAATGAGTGATGGTATCGATCACCAAAGATCCAACCCACGACACAAAACTTGCTGCCTTCTGAGTGACACCTGTCGACGAAGTCATCTATTCCCCAAATCTTTCATTGATGAAGTCCGCATCACTGCCAACATAAACGCGCGGCACGCGCTCACCAACACTTGTGAGCATTTCCCAAGTAATTGTCTTAGATCTTCTTGCAAGATCTTCGGCTGACAAAAAATCACCATTTTCGGCCAAACCAAACAAAATCACTTCTGTATCTTTCAAGTTCTGCAAATCTTGCCCGGCGACGGCTTCCGTCACATCGAGCATCAAATAATCCATGCAGATATTCCCTACCAAAGGGACCTTATGGCCGTTGAATAAAGCACAAGATTGATTGGACAAAATTCGATGATATCCATCTGCGTATCCTATTGGCACCACCGCAATAACCGAATCTTTAGGCGCACGCCAAGTGCCACCATAAGAAACGGTTTCACCTGTGCGCAAATGGCGAAATGAACCGGCTATGGACTTCAAACTCATCACGGGTTTCAGCTCGCACTGGTGACGTTCCACCAAGGGGTTGTAACCATAAATCATAAGCCCTGGGCGCAGACCCCATTCTTGCAAAAGCAAAGGATGGTCTTTGGAAATCTTTCCGTCTTGCTGTAACTGCATTAAGTTCAAAATTCCCGCTGTACTCAAAGCATGACAAAAAATATTAAATGGCTTGAAGACATGATGAGCTTGATTCAGCATATGCAACTGTGCCGCGCTCAGACCTTCACGATCCAAAGCATCCTCACCGTTATACAAATGTGTGACCAGAGCTTTGACTCTGATTTTTTTGTTCTGCCACAAACGATCAAAAAGTTTTTGAGCCTCATCAAAACGGAAGCCCAAACGATTCATGCCCGTATCAAATTTCAAATGAATGGAAATAGGCCCCGTGGCTACGGCCTCGAGATGATCAATATGTTCCCAGCTGCTTACCACCGGAGTCATATTGTACTGAACGATTCTTTCGGCCCCTTCACGATCAAAGCCACGGAAAACCAAAATGTCGGCTTTCACTCCAGACTTCCGCAGTAAGAGACCTTCTTCAATCAAACATACACCAAACTGTCGAATCCCTAAATGCTCCAGGTAGTGAGCAAGATGAACATCCCCATGCCCGTAGGCATTGGCTTTAATCATGGGACAGATAAACCGTTGCGGAAATGCTTTTAGAATCACACGAATATTATGTGCTAAATTATCAAGATTTATTTCCGCATAGGTTCTTCGAAACATTTCCATCAATTTAATCTCTATTCAGCCGGCACTTCAAATTCAGGCTTATGATTTTCAGGCGCCTTGTATAAACAAATTTTATTTCCACCCTTGTCAGCGATATGCAGGAGCGCCTTTGAGGCGGACTCATCCAATGTCTTGGCAGAATCACACAAAGATGGATACTCACTGATACCAAGGCTGATGGATATCTTCATTCCATTATCTAGGAAAGAAGTCCCCTCAACTATGCGGCGCAATCTTTCCGCGCGAAGAGCAGCACCTTTCTTCGGACAATGAGGCAAAATCATCGCCATCTCGTTCGCCGAAGTTCTGCAACTGATGTCGTTCGTACGACTTGTCTTAGCTATGACGTTTGCAAGAGATTTTAGCAATTCATCTTTCACCGTTTCACCCAAAGACGACTCAATCTCATATAGGTCATCCATGGAAATCTTTACGACCGAAAGTGGCTGCTGCAAACGACGCGCGCGAGAAACTTCGTCCCCCAAAATCTTAACATAGTAATTTCTGTTATAGAGTTCAGTGACAAAATCTTGGACTTCCAGAGAGTCCACCTTTTTTTCCAAAACCAAATGTGAGTAACAAAGGTTGAACAGACTAAATTCTTCGGTCAGCTGCGCAACCGCTTTACTCTCCAAACCTCCAGAGTAGACAAACAATCCCTCAAGATTGTTATGCGCATACAAAGGCAATGCCTTCGGAGGATTAAAATGAAAGGCCTCGACCAACATAGACGAAAAACGTTGCGGGATCAGACCGAGTGCCAATTGTGAATTCAAGTCTTTCATGTCAGGAGATTCAAGCTGACACCCTACACCTTGGATTTGCGCCCCATCAACGCCATTTCCATGGGTCGCCACAAAGGATCGCACCGATGGCAAAAACTTAAAGAACACACACATGGAACCTGAGATGTTATTTAAAAATCTTTGAACCATGTCCTCTTTGCTCTGTGCAGACTTGTATTCCGCAAGACGCATGCCCACTGAAGCCCCAGTGACTGTCGCCGCCACTGCGGCGTCCGCTTCTTGCTGCTGTTTCATATTGGCCATGGCCGCCGTGTGAACTTCGGCCATTTGCTCTTTGGTTTTATTCAAGTCATCGTAGAGCTGTTCATTTTGGTAAGTCAGATAGATCTTTTCGCAAGCGCGATCTACCGCCCAAACACTGCGCGACTCCAACGACACCGCATCGTCAGAAATGACGTCAACAAGACCAAACACGTTGTACTGAGATAAAATATCAAACTGACCTATCGCCGAAATCGCGATAAAACGAATTTCATCATTGATCTTTTGAACATGAGTCACAAAGTCACTCAGAGCACCACCCAGAGCCGCTGTTGAAAACAACAATATGTGCGGCGGATTTTCTTTCAAACGTTGCTCAAGTTGCTCAGGGTCTTGAATAAAATAGCAATCATAGCCCGCCTGTGAAAGATACACTTTCACCGACGCACCCTGATCTACATCCGTGGTAAATACATAAATCGTAAACTGAGAGCTAAAATCCCTGATATTCAATTAAATCCTCTTTCCAGGTCTGCGGATTTCAACATGATACTCATCAAGCTTAGAAGTGCGATTTGGAGCCTGCTCCCTAGGAGCATTGATCAAATTCACCGGCGTCAATTCATCATCCATCGGTGGCGGCGGAGGCAACTTGGATTCAGAAAAATCATCCACAAACTCTAGGCTTTCCGACGGCGCTAATGTGGCCCCGGCAGGAGGTGGTGTGTTTGAAGGTTTTACAGCTGGCGGTGGTGGTGGAATTTTCTTTTCGGTCGTTTCTGTCGCCATGACTTTCTCCTCTTTCAATTCAGGAAGCTCCAACAAATTATCAATATTCACGTCCAGAGGATTTGCCGACTGCTCGGCTTGAACCTCAGCAAAATCCGCAGTGGCCTTTTCGTGGTGAACGGAATCTTCCTTCAAACTCGGAAGCTCGTGAGACAAGACCATCACTTCTTCTTCGGGAGGTGTCGCCGAAGCCAGCGCTGATGGCGCCTTCATCACTTGTATCCCATGAGCTTTCTTAAAGGTGATCGCTACTTTCGTCCCTTTAGCCCGCTCTGAAGTAACTTTGACTTCCGCGCCGTGTTCCTTCAACACACCAAAAGCGACGGATAAGCCCAGTCCCATATGATTTTGAAACGAGCGCGTGGTAAAAAATGGATCAAATATTTTTTCCAAATTTGCGGCATCGATACCTTCACCATTATCTTCAATGTTTAGGTGAATGCCGGCTTCGTCTTCAAACAGATCCAGTTTGATTTCTTTTCTGGGCATTCTTTCCATGGCTTCTACAGCATTCGTCAAAATGTTCTCAAATGCTTTCGCCAAGGCATCGGAATGCAAATCCATCGCAGAAGTTTCTTGAAAGTTGCGAGTCAGCTTCACACCCTTGTTGTAGAACAACGCCTCCAAAGATTTTAAAGATCTGGCAAGCGGTCCTTCCACCTTCATGGAGTTCTTTTCTTTAACCTCTTCACCAGCGTAACCCAAAAGCTTATTCAAAATTTCACGGGCCGCGCGCGCTTCACGCAAGATAGAATCCGTGCTGTCGACGATTTCTGGCTCAGGCTCTTTCGCCAGAATCATTTGTGAATATCCCAAGATTGACGCCAACGGCCCGCGCATTTCATGCGCTAACGCTGAAGCCACACGCATCGAGGTGCTGACTTTTTCTTTTTGCGCAAGTTCGGGGTCCACGGTCACTGTTTTTTCAATCGGCGGCGCCGCGGCCGCCTTTTTTTGGGCAGCAAGCAAGTCGGATTCTAATTGATCAATTTGATTTTCTGCAGGGTTCACCACAAAGAGCATTCCTGCAGAACCCACTAGAATTAAACCCGCACCTAAAAGCAAAAACTGCCACCACAATCCAGAGCGACCCTTCATGGCCTCTTTCAACGGAGCAGAGCTGATCACCATCAAGTTACTTTGTGGCACTTGTTCATACATGCCGTATACTTCTTGGTCGCCATTAGCTTTAACAACACCACCACCGTGCGAGGCGCCACTGGATTTTGCTTCTTTAAACAAAGGATCATCGCGCATCACGGTTCCCAAATATTCAGGAATCGAATGCCCCACCGTCAGACCACTTGAAGTCACGATAGAAAAAGAACTCAAGCTACCACGTTGAGCATCAATCAAACTTTGGAAAATTTCTCCAGAACTAAAAAGTGCGTAACCGCGATTTCCTTCCAAAAACACGACCGCAACATAGCGGCCACGATTGGAATCTTGGAAAGGTTTGATGAAGAAACGTTGATCTTGAGCACGATCATCGATTTTTCCCAAAGCGGCTTTCACGAACTCTTTGGTCCAGTTCGCTGCTTTGGAATTATCTTTCACCAACAAAACTTGGGTATCAAGTTCTGTACCACTAACGGCAAAAGATGCCGCCGCATAATAGGGTGCCAAAGAGTTCCAGTTGATTTTTCCTTTTTGGAAATTATCAGAGTTGAAGGTTGTGACGACTCTTTGTAGAGATTTAAGTTCCACCGACAAGGCGTGGTTGATAGAGCCCAATTGCGTTCTCGTTTGAGCTTCCACCCAATTCATGCGATCGCCATAAACGAAACTATCGGTTCGCCACAAAACGGCGCCAATAAAAATCGCGGCAACGACCACGAGGACTGCGAGCAGTTTCACCTTCATATACAAGATTCCTTCCTGTACCTATTTTACACGCCATATTCCCTGCGTGAGTCTTTGATTTTATTGTAGTTTTAGAAACTGGTAAGAATCAAGCAAGACTCCTTTGCCAAAGCCATTAAAAGAGCATAGAACCTTCGCATTATGAGTACTCACCGCAGTGATGTTTTGATTATTGGTTCCGGCACAGCAGGCCTTGCTCTCGCCCTGAAATTATCTTCCCAAGGAAATGTTCTTATCCTTGCCAAGGAAAAGATGACGGACACCAATTCCGCCATGGCCCAAGGGGGCATTGCCGCCGTCATGGGCGAACAAGACAGTTTCGACGCTCATATCGAAGACACTTTGGTGGCCGGAGCAGGACTTTGCCACAAAACTGTGGTGGAAAACTATGTTCATCAAGCCCCTGAACGCATTCAGGATTTGATAAACTGGGGCGTCCACTTTGACCTTCGCAAAAAAAGCTCTGAAGAAACCGACGAAGTTGATTTGACGCGCGAAGGCGGCCACAGTTTCCGCCGCATTTTGCACTTCGAAGACCAAACGGGATTGGAAATTCACCGCACTCTTTTAGCTCGAGTCCGTGAAAACAAAAACATCACTTTACTTGAACGCTACAACGCCATCGACCTGATCGTGAACAAAGAAGTCGATCCGATGGACATGACCCCGGTCACTTGCATCGGCGCCTATGCCTTGGATAAAGACTCTGGCGAGGTGCATACTTTTCTAGCAAAAAATACGGTTTTAGCCACAGGCGGAGCGGGCAAGGTTTACTTGTACACCTCTAACTGGAGTGGCGCGACTGGCGACGGTATTGCCATGGCTTATCGCGTGGGGGCTCGTATCGCCAACTTGGAATTCATGCAGTTCCATCCGACCTGCTTGTTCCACCGCGACTCTAGAAACTTTCTGATCTCGGAAGCTTTACGCGGCGAAGGTGGCGTTTTGATCGACAGTTCAGGCCAGCCATTCATGCAAAAATATCACAAGCTAGCATCGTTGGCTCCCCGTGATGTCGTCGCAAGATCCATCGACAAAGAAATGAAACGCACAGGCGCTGAATGCGTCTACTTGGACATGACAAAACTTGAAGGCGAGTTTTTAAAACAGCGTTTCCCGACAATTTACAGCAAATGCCTTGAGTACAGCATCGACATGACTAAACAACCCATTCCAGTTGTTCCCGCAGCTCACTACTTGTGTGGCGGCGTCCTTACCGACGAAAATGGAAAAACCGACATTCCCGGTTTATGGGCCGTAGGCGAAACCGCATGCACGGGCTTGCACGGTGCAAATCGTTTGGCGTCAAACTCGTTGCTGGAATGTTTAACGACATCCCACAACTGCTCCCAAGAAATTAAAAACAACTGGAACACAGACAAGTTCTTCCACATGGAACCAAAACCATGGACTCATCCCGATGAAGTCACCAACGGCGACGAAATGATCGTCATCACGCACATGTGGGAAGAAATCCGCCGCTTAATGTGGAACTATATGGGCATCGTCAGATCCAACCGCCGTTTGGAACGCGCCCAACATCGTCTAGAAAACATCTTAAACGAAGTAAAAGATTATTACTCCAACATGAAAGTCCACAGCGACATCTTAGAGCTCCGTAATATCGCCATCGTAGCCCACCTATCCGTCGAGTGCGCCCTCCGCCGCCACGAATCCCGCGGCATCCATTTCAACATCGACTACCGCACCCAACAAGAAACCCCACACGACACCATCATCGTCCGCGGCCTCATCTAACCGGAGCGCCAGCGGAAAGCCTAGCTCTGCCTCCTCTGCTGCTTGAGGCAAGTTCCACAGCGCCCGTAAAGCAGAGCTAGGCTTTCCGCTGG
>JBJTMR010000259.1:0-1827 GCA_046070625.1 Bdellovibrio sp.
TGGAGCCCCAAATTCTCCGGAGGAGACTACTGCATTTTTGCCCCCCGAGGCTTTCTTTTCGAGCTTCTTTTTTTCGGCATCCGTTAAGCCGGTCACACCCACTGATGTGATTTTTCGTCCCTGTCCAATATAGCCGCCACCATTACTACCCTTGAAAAAGCCTCCAGAGCCACCGCCTTCTAGGGCAATCTCGACGACCTTTCCATCTTGGGCCCCAGAGCCACTCTCGACTCCAGAGGCTCCTCGGCGCGAATTACTCATGTAACGGCTACCATTCCGAGAACTAGAACCCGCATAACCACCACCGCTCGATGAACCAGAGCTTGAATCTTGGCTTCCTGAAGATTTAGAGGAGGATGAGCCTGGTGGCGAACCTGAGCCTGAACCGGCTCCCGTAGAGCCTGAGCCATTGCTAGTAATATTATTGAACTTTGCAGAACAACCTAAGTCCGCAGCTCTTGTGGCACTGGCATCTGTGCCACCGAAGGCAGGAAGCTCACCCGTTTCCAACAAGCAAGCCATATAGTCACCCATAAAGCCTTGGACGAAATTCTGCATTGGCTTGAAGATCTGGTAAACCAACATCAAGACCAGCGATACCGAAATAATCAGCAATAGGACGTATTCAATCACAGCCTGGCCGTGATTGTTTTTTAGTCCAGCTGATTTCTTAGAATTCTTCACTCGCTTGGGCATTTAGGTCATAATACAACATATGAAAAGCAGACTGAATTTCAATCGCCTCTTATTTACTTCGATCTTGGCTTTTGTCTCATTCCAAAACACGGGCATGGCAGCCTCCCAGACCTCAGGTCAGGAGCAAGATGACTTTGCCATTTTTGAAGAAAAACCGACTGGCAAGGCAAAACCGGTGGAAAAGCCCAAGGAAAAAAAGCCAGATCCAATCAGCGAGTCTGCTGAGCAAAAGATCGAACGACTAAAAACTGAAATCCGAAAGAACCCTCGGAATGTTGCTCTGATCGTGCAACTTGCGGAAATATTTTACCAAAAAAAAGAGTATGAAAAAACGACGGCTTTACTTTGGAAGCAAATCGACAAGATCGATAGACCCGCCATCTTATTGTTGGCCCGAGCCGAGGAAGAGCAAAAGCAGCCGAACGACATGATCAGAGCCTTGAATAATTTGGTCGGAAAGGACGAAAAGGACTACGAGGCCTATGCCCTTCTCGGGAATGCCTATCACATGCAAAAAAAGTACTCTGAAGCCTTAGAAAACTACAAAAAGTCTCTTGATGTTAACTCCAAATATGAACCTGCCTATCAGAGCTTACTTTCCATGTATGAGAAACGCACGCCTCCGAATCTTTATGAAATGCGTATCCTGGTTCAGGATATGATCGACAATATCGGCAATCGCGCAGAATACTTGGCAAAACTTTGTGAGATTAATTTTAATGACAGCACGTTTGAGGCTGCGATTGAAACTTGCAAGCAAGCCATTTCTAAAGACGCAAAAAGTGCGAACTCCTATGTAAATTTGGGCCTGAGTTATAAAGAAATCGGTGAAGAGGAAACTTCCGCTAAAACCTTAAAAAAGGCGGCAAATGATTTTCCAAAGTCAGAATATGCCCAGTATTCCTATGGAAAAATTCTTGAGAATCAAAAAAACAATGTCGAAGCCATGAAGTACTTTAAAGCCGGGACAGATGCTGATGGAACTTCGGCAAGATCTTGGCTGGGCTTAGCTTCTGCTTCCTTCGATATGAAGAAATATGAAGTCGCGTTGATCGCCTACAAAAACGCCTGCAAATTTGATAAAAAAAATGCCGTGGCCTTTAGAAGAGCCACGACAGTCTTAAGAAATTC